>JAPUJX010000219.1 GCA_027295975.1 Gammaproteobacteria bacterium | reverse complement strand
TGATGATCGCGCCGCCACCCGCGGCAATCATGACCGGGATGGCCGCTTTGCTGGAGAGAAACATACTGTCGACGTTCACCTCCATGACTCGACGCCAGCGTTCGTAAGACTCGACCACCACGCTGCCGCGACTGCCGATACCCACATTGTTGTCGAGCACGTCCAGCCGACCCCATGCCGACAGCGCCGCTTCGACCATGGCCTCGCAGTCGGCCTGCCGGGTCACATCGGCTGCAAAAGCACTGGCCGTGTTTCCGGACGACTCGATCATGGCGACCGTTCCTTCGGCCAACTCGATCTCGCGATCCACACAGAGCACACGGGCGCCGCTTGCGGCCAACAAAATTGCAGCTGCGCGGCCGTTGCCGATCCCATCGCCCCTGGCCCCGGCACCTGTGACGATAACAACTTTGCCTTCGAGTCCGTCGGTCACCGGAATGTCCATCTATACCCCTGTGGTCATTACCCTCCCAGATGGAGGGACTGGCGAACGGTGTGAGTTTTAGTTCTGTACCGACTGGACCGTCGAGATCAACCAGGAACCGTCCTCTTTGACGACGGTGTAAGTCTGGGTCACGTTGAACTGCACGGTCTTGACCATCATCGGACCCACGGTGCCGATTCCTTCATCGTTAACGACGGCTTTCGCTTCGCCGGTGGATATTTTCAGATCGTTCAGATCGCCAGATTCTTTGATGGTGGTCAAGATCTGTCTCAGCGTCTGTTTGTTCATACCCCGAAAATCCGAATAACCTTCGGAATAATGCGACATGACGAGATCGATGTCCTGGGCCATCAGGCTTTCCTCGAAGGTGTTCAACATCCGCAGGATGAGTTTCTCGTCGCTGGGCTGACCGATGAGTTGGCACCCCGTCAGCGACAGCAACAACGCTGCAACTGCCCCGATATTAAGTACGGTCTTCATGGTTTTGCCCTTTTTCCATTTTTGCAATTCACGCCTGGACCAGGTCCGCACGGCGCCTATTCAACGGCAAGCATTCTCTCCACCACACCGGCAAAGAAGCTTGCTCCGTATACGCTGGCGTCGTCGTTGAAGTCGTAATCCGGTTTGTGCACCGGACGCACGGTTTTTCCGTCTCCATTGCCGAGCAACAGATAACAACCCGGAACCCGCTCCGCCATGAAGGAGAAGTCCTCCGAGCCGGTTCCGGGAGGCAGATTCCGCGACACGTTTTCGTCGCCTACCAGCCCATCGCAGACGTCGGCCGCCAGGTGGGTGGCCTGTTCGTCGTTCACCACCGGATGAAAGATTGTACGGAAGTCGACCCTCGCCGTGGCGCCATGTGCCGCGGCAATACCATGAGACAACTCGGTCATGCGCGCCTCCACCTGCTCCATGACGTTGATGGCAAAGGTCCGGACCGTGCCCGACAGTCTGGCGCTGCCTGGAATGACGTTGTAGGCATCACCCGCATGTACCTGGGTTACCGAAACCACCACGGGGTTCGAAGGTTTGATGTTGCGTGAGACCACGGTTTGTAATGCCCCGATGAGTTCCCCGGCAATAACAACCGGATCCACGGAATCATCCGGAAACGCGCCGTGGGCTCCGGTACCGGTAATGTCGATGTCGAAGAAGGCACCGGCAGCCGTTACCGTGCCCGCCGTTGCGCCAAATCGTCCTACCGGCAGACCGGGTGCATTGTGCATGGCAAACAGCTTGTCGCAGGGAAACTGTTCGAACAGACCGTCTTCGATCATCGCTCGGGCGCCGCCAATCCCCTCCTCAGCCGGTTGAAAGATGAAGTGCACCTGACCGCGGAAATTTCTCGTTTCCGAAAGATATTTCGCGGCACCCAACAGCATGGTGGTGTGGCCATCGTGACCGCACGCGTGCATGCAGCCGTCGTGTTTCGAGCGATGTGCGAAGTCGTTTGTTTCCAAGATGGGCAGGGCGTCCATATCGGCTCGCAAACCCACGGAATTCGTCTCGTTGCCAACCCTCAGCACACCAACCAACCCGGTTTTGCCAATACCCCGGGCAACCTGGATGCCGAATTCCTCAAGTTTCCCCGCGACGAAATCGGCCGTGCGTTGCTCTTCGAATCCGAGTTCGGGATGCGCATGAATATCGCGCCGCCAGCTTTTCAGCTCTTCGCCCATGGCGACGATTGCATCGATGAGGGGCATGTGGAGTGTCTCCTTCCTTATGGGTGCGCCGCAAAGGCGCGGCGCCCGGACCCGCCTACTAATAGCAGAAACCCACCTGCAGTAATATCACCCCAACGGATTCAAGGAGCACGCCTTGTGAAACTCGCCACATTCACCAGCGCCGATGACGACTCACCGCGACTTGGCGTGGTGCGAAACGATGGGATGGTGGATCTGAGTCGAGCCTCACCAGCGCTGCCCAACCACATGATTGGCCTGCTCGCCGAGGGAGACGATGCCCTGGTTGCCGCGCGAGCAGCGGCGGACTCTGCCCGGACGGTAATCGACATGAGCGAGGTAGAACTCCGCGCACCGGTTACGTTTCCCGGCAAGGTGCTGGCAATCGGGCTCAACTATGGCGATCACAAACCATGCAGATTGGAAAATCCTTCGACTCACATGGACCCATCGGCCCGTACCTGGTCACCCCCGATGAGGTGGGTGATCCTCATGATCTCGAAATTCGATCGTGGGTGAACGGCGAGTTGCGCCAGGATTCCAACACCCGGCATCTGATCTTCGACTGCTTTGACGCCATCGCGCATCTCACCCAGGCATTCACCCTGGACATGGGGGACGTTCCGCGGAACACCCCGAATGTTTGATCGGCGATTGATCGATTACCCGTCTGCCGTCAGCACCAGCGTGCCGGTTGTGGACAGGGTTCCGCCCGTACCATTGACGACACAGGTCCGCGCATCGGTCTGTTTTCCCTCGACGCCGTTTACCCCGTCCTCCGCGGTGCCGGATAGCTGCCGGTAGGCTTCAACCAACAACTGCATGCCGTACATACCCGAGTGGTTGAACGACAGCCCGCCGCCGTTGGTATTGATGGGCAGCCTGCCACCGGGCGCGGCGTGACCCTCCTTCCACAGGGTGTAACCTTTGCCGCGAGGAGCGAGGCCAAGCATCTCTGCGGTGATGGCCGCCGTGATGGTAAAAGAATCGTAGATCATGGCCATTTCCATATCCCCCGGTCCCATGCCCGCCATCTCGTATGCGGTGGCGGAGGAGCGCGACGCCGAGGTGGCGGTGAAATCCTCCATCTCGAGCATGTTCGCGTGGCCCATGGACTCTCCGGCACCGGCGATCCATACCGGATTGGTGCGCAGGCTGCGGGCAATTTCGGGTCGCGCCACGATGACTGCACCGCCGTGATCCGTCACCAGGCAACAGTGATACAAGGTCAACGGCCATGCAATCAAACGAGCCTCCATCACGTCCTGAACGGTGATTGGACCCCCGAAGGGGTTGGTTTCGGTAGAGTACATGAGGGCACGGGGGTTCAGCGTCGCCCACTGGCGGGTTACCACGGAGATGTGGGCAAAATCTTCCGCCGTGGTGCCAAAATTGTGCATGTGCCGAACCATGGCGTGGGCGTAACTCGAAGGGGCTCCGAATGCACCGTAGGCCATGGACATCTCGATGCCCGGATCAATTTCTCCAGGTGCGGTGTTGCCGCGCCGGCCACCTGCGCCGCGATAAGACCAACCTGCCTGGCCGTGACTCACCAGAGCAACATCGATGATCCCGGCATGAATCGCCGCGAGAGCATGGTGCACGTGCATCTGAAACGAGCAGCCGCCGACCGAGGTGGTATCGATGTAGTGGGGTTTGAGACCGAGGTATTCCGCGAGCTGAGACGACCACCCGGCGGAAAAGATGCCGTCGATGTCCGAGATGGGAATGCCGGTCTGATCCGAGACGTTTCTGATCGCCTCGATATGATGTTGCAGCGATGTGACCTTCGGGCCGCGTTCTTCGGGATAACCGATTTCGTTCGACTCCGCGGCGCCGACGATGGCCGCCGCATTCTTGAGTTTTGCCGCCATGATCAGTCCTCCGCCAGCCGCCAGAACGGGATGTGGGTATCCTCGCTTGCAGCCTCGAATTCGACCCTCACCCTGGCACCGATCTTGATGTCCTCCGGCCTCATTGGATCGACCCCGCGCAGTACGGTCATCATGCGATCCCCCTCCTTGAGGTCGATGTAGGCGGTGACATAGGGCACTTCTTCCCCCCATCCACCAAAGGCACGATGTTGCACGGCATAGGTGTGAATGTGACCCTCGCCGCTAGCTTCGATCCACTCGATATCCATGGAGTGACAAGTCGGGCAGATGAGCCGGGGATACCAGTGCACGCGGTTACAGTTCGTGCAGCGCGGCAACATGAGCCTGCCTTCTCTGGCACCGTCCCAGAACGGCTTGGTGTGTTGTCCCTGGGGGGGTATGGGTTTGTTGTAGGTCACAGTCGATTTCCCGTTGCAATTCCGGCAAGCCCGCAACCATAACACGCCGTCAGGCTCTTCATCGTCAACTCGCCCATATGTGTCGCGGCCGCGTCTTGACTGTTTCGACCATGATCGACGATGGTATCCAACCATGAACCACAACGCGGACACCGTCGCCGTCCGCTCAACGCGAGAAAGCAGGAGCACACCCATGAGCACGTTCAACAGCATCATCTACGAAGTGGACAACGGGCGTGCCCGCATCATCCTGAATCGTCCCGACAAGCTGAACGCCCTGACCCTCGAACTGCAGTCCGAGTTGGCGGAGGTGCTGTGGGAAGCGGACAACAACAAAGACGTTCACTGCGTCATCATCAAAGGTGCCGGCCGGGCCTTTTCCGCCGGTTACGATCTGACGGGCGGCGGCGCCAGGGTACCGGTCTCCCGTGTGCAATCACAAAACCCTGACTCGGGCAATTATCGCGGCGGCCGTAGCATTGACGACGATGCCTGGCATCTGGAGCGAGCGCAGCGATTCCGGATGGCGCTGTTCGACATGCACAAGCCCAGCATCGCCCAGGTGCACGGCTACTGCCTGGCGGGCGGCACCGATGTGGCGCTGTTGTGCGACATGGTCATTGCCGCTGACGACGCTATTTTCGGCTTTCCCCCCGCCCGTGATCTCGGCGCTCTTCCAAACAACATGTGGGTATACAACGTGGGGCCTCAGTGGGCCAAACGCCTCACCCTCACTGGCGACACCATCACCGGAGAAGAGGCTCAGCAGATCGGGCTGGTATTGAAATCGGTACCCGCCGAACATCTGGAAAACGAGGTGGAGCAGTTGGCCGACCGGCTGGCGCTGATCGACCCCGACCTGCTCTCCGCCAACAAGCGAATCGTCAATCTCGCTCTGGAGCTCATGGGCGCACGCACCCTGCAGCGTCTGGCGGCTGAGAACGATGTACGCGGACACAACACTCAGGCCGCACGGGAATACGGACAATCCGTGCGTGAACATGGCCTCAAAGCAACCCTGCGGGCCCGGGACGGCAAATTCGGCGACGGCCGGGCGAGGGTAAATGGCCCGGAGATCCGCGATGAGGACGGCAGACTGATTTAACTCCCAGGGAGTCAAACCGCTCAACCCAAGCGCTGTGCCTCGGCGAACGTTGTGGAATAGCGACCATCCGACGCCTGCATCGCCGCGGACCAGTCCCGCCACATTTCTCCCTGTGCCGGCTCCATGCGACGGTGGTCGAAGTCCGTCTTCCAGAAATCCGCCAGCACGGCCTGGCGAATCACATCCGAGTAATTGTGCCCGGCCATATGGGCCTCGCGGTGATGCCAGAAGACGATATCACCCGTCGACCCCCAACATTCGACGGCTTCGGTGTCCGAGTTCAGCTTTTCGATCTCGGCTAAATATTCGGGGGTGTGAACGATGCCCTTGAAGCTCGGAAGATGATCGTAATAAGGAATGCGCGGCTGGTCGTAACGCAACTGAAAGGTGGGATAGAGACGTTTATGAGATCCCGGCCAGACCTTGAAGGCGCCGCTGTCCTTCGGAATGTCGTCAATCAACCCAACCACTCCCAACTGAAACGGGTGGCCATCCGTGTGACAGGCATCCGGCTCACGGGTTGTGTTGCCGTAGGGCAGGGTCCAGTACCCCTCCCGGAAGTGTAAAGAATCGGCGCTGCGGTCCGCGTCCGGAAACGGACCCACATGGGAAGTTACATCGTTTCTCGCGAGACTCGCCCCTGGCGGTAATGCCTGCCACATCATCTCCCTGACCCGCGCGCACAGATCTACCTCCATGGCACCGGGCACCAGCAGGTAACCGTTGGACCGGAAGAATCCGATCTGTTCAGCGCTGAGTGACATGTCCGTCCGGTTACCTTTCGCAGATGGTCGAATCTGGAGTCTAGCAAGTTCGCGGAGTCGTGGCCCTGAAGTAGCCCTTGTCCCCCCACAAACGCTTTCATATAGTGAACTATCGTCAGTCCCCGGGGGAGATGAACATGGATTTGCCGGCATTAGGCACCAACCCAGAGTTGGACGACATCATGCAACGGGCCAGAGAGTTCGATATCGAGGAAAACCTGCTCGATCTCGCCATGTATGGTTTTACCGTCGTCCCGCCGGACAAAATGGGTTCCGAAGATCTGACCCCGCGCCTGCGTGATGCCATTCTCGGAGTTTATGAACGACGCTCCGGCCACAAGATCGATGACTGGAAAACCTACGACGGCAAAATCAAGAAATTTCAGAGTTGGGGCTGGCTACTGGAAGACGACGTCTTCCTGGAAGCCATCCACAATCCCGTTTACCAGACCATTGGCCAATTCCTCACCGGGAAAAGCGGATTCCTCGCGGGTGCCGCCGTGATCCTGAAAAGCCAACTGCAGGAATTCGATTTACCCCTGCATAGCGACAGTCATGGCGTCCCGCCCCCATGGCCGAGTTTTGCCACATATGCCAACTTATCGTGGTTGCTGACGGACTATCTGAGCCGGGAGGACGGCCCCACCATGCTTGTACCCGGCAGCCACCGGGGTCGAATGCCGCGTGGAAACGAGTCGCTCGCTCATATCGAAGATCACGACTACATCAAACCCATTCCCCTGAACGGTCCCGCGGGATCTCTGGCCGTCTGGAACGGCGCGATGTGGCATGGGTCGGTGAGACGGACCACGCCGGGGGTGCGCATCACGTTGGTTAATGTCTGGCAGCGGGTTTACATGCGTCCCATCGAGCGGGTCAAAAAAATCTCGCCGGAGCAACTCGAGCGTTGGCCGGGCCTGCCAAGACTCCTGGGATACGAACGGATCTATCCGTATCAGGATGAAATTACCAACCCGGAACGGATCGAGCCGACCATCCAGGCCGGGCGCGACCAATACGCATAGGAGTCAACTCATGGATATTCCCGCGCTTCACAATGTGCCCGACGCCGACGCCATCCGTCTCGAAGCCCGGCGTCTCGGCCTGGAAAAACATCTGCTCGAGTTACACACCTACGGGGTGACGGTGATTCCACCTGAAACGGTAGGTGACCCGGACCTCATCAACCGAATGCGCGACGCCATCCTTCGGGTGTTGGCCGACCGGCACGGTCTCGAGGTGCCTGACGATTGGCGAACCCACTCGAAACCCTGGGGTGGCTCCAAAGTCTGGTGCTGGCTGTTCGAGGACGAGGCGCTGATCGAAGCGGCCCTGCATCCGGTTGCATTGTGTATCGCCCGGTTCATGTGTGGACGCAGCGTCGTGTTACAGGGCACGCCCGCCATCGTCAAAACTCAAGGTACGGCGTCGCGCACCAACGAAGAAGGGTACATGCGATTGCACACCGATACCCACGGAGTGCCATCACCCCTCCCGGAATGGGCCCAGCTGGTAAACATTTCCTGGTTACTCACCGACTACAACGGCCCGGAAGACGGCCCCACGGTCCTGGTGCCCGGTAGCCAGCGTTTTGGTCGAATGCCCCGTGGAGACGAAAGTGAATGGTGGCTGGAAGGCGCTCCGGTTCAGCCCATTCCACTCACCGGCAAAGCCGGGTCGCTGGCGATCTGGCACGGCAGTCTCTGGCATGGCTCCCGGCCTCGAACGACCGAGGGGATGAGAATTACCCTGCCATTCGTTTATGCCCGCAGTTACATGCAACCCATCCACTCCTGGACCGATGCCCTGGAAGAAAACGATAACGCCAGGTGGGTCGAAAAGTATCCGGAGTTGAAGACCGTCCTGGGTTTATGGCACCCGTATCCGACGGATAGAGACGGGCCGGAGGTGCCTATGGAACAAGAAGGCACGAAACATATGATCGGGGTGGGTGACAACATCTATGCCTGATTCATGAATCGGGCATCAACCCGGGGCAAGGTTTCCCTCGAACCAAGTTAGCCTTTTCTGCCGGTGCCTTGGAAGAGGCCATGTTTGGTGCGGCCGGCATCGTCGCGGCGTTTTTCCAGCGTGATGATGACGGTCATGATGGGTACCGCATTCAGAGAGTTCCTGGCGACACGACTCTTTTGACCGTAAACGGGGTTTAGGTTGCTAACCAATTTCACAGCTCGCGCATCAGAGTCTTATGGTGGCTTTGATGAGTAGCGTTGCCGCGCCAACGCAGGCGGAATTTCACGAGGCGATCGCAAAACGTTCGGATACCTGGTACTCGGCGTGCCTGAGAATCACCCGCGATTTCGATCTGGCGGAAGATGCCGTCCAGGACGCGTTGCTCAATGCCTGGCACAAGCGCAACCAGTACGAACGATCCGCGCGCCTGGATACCTGGATACACAGAATTGCCGTCAATGCCGCGTTACAACTGCTCAGAAAGAGACGACCCGATGCCTGGGATGCTCTGGATACGGATATTCAGGACCATACCGAGACACCCGATACCGCCCGGGCCGACCAGGAACTCAACACCAGTCTGACGGCGGCACTGCAAGAACTGAGCGAAAAGGAGCGTGTGTGTTTTGTGCTCAAACACCTCGAACAGTGGCGTCTGAAGGAAATCGCGGAAGAACTGGATACGAGCATCAGCAGTACAAAACAAGCCCTTTTTCGTGCGGTCAAGAAACTTCGCGTGAGTATGGCAAGCCTTCGGAGCGTAGGATGATCAACGAAGAAACATTGACGTTTTACTATTATGGGGACGGCCTTACTGCCGGTGAAAGGCATGAAGTCGCGGCCGCGCTCAGAGAGGATGCCGAACTGGCGGCACGATACACCAGACTCGAGCAGCAACTGGAACAATGGCGTCAGCCGGATACCCATCGGGCGCCCGCCCTCCTCGTGCAACGTTGGCACGACGGCATCGATGAGGCTGCGGGAGCGGATAGAGTCACGGCAAACGACAAAACAAACACGACGCCGTTCCACTTCCTCTCTTTCGCCTGGGGTTCCGCCGCCATGGCGGTACTGGCGCTTGCCATCGGTATCGGCGTTTACTTTTCAGGTGACAAAACCGATGTTGATGGGACGAACGTCGACGAACTGCTGGTGAGCGTGCCGGTTATCCACGAACCTGACCCCTTCAAGCGCGGCCTGAAGTTGCACCTCCAGGAGAGCCAGAGACATCTCGTTAGTCTCCCGGGTGAAGCCGCTGAGAATCGAATCCTGTTGGTGATGCGGATCATCGATCAGAACCGCATGTTCGAACGTGCAGCGAAGCGGAACAACTCGCCCAGGTTGGCGCGCGTTTTGCGGGCTTTCGAACCGGTGCTTACTCGGCTCGCAACCGAAAACATATCCTCGAACGACGCAGCCGCGCTGCGTGCACAATTGACGTTTGAACTAAACGTCGTGCTAACCAAACTGGCGGAAGACACATCAGATGAAACACATTCAATTTCAATTTCAATTTAGACGAGGACGGTGGTAATGCGCTTGTTTCCGAAAATTTTGCTCACTTCCTTGGTGTTGTTGGTATTAATGGCTGCCAACTCCGGTACCGCAGGAGAGGGTCCATCCGACAACCTGACCGAGGCCGAACGCCTCAAGATCGCAGCGCTGGAAATGCTGATTTCCGCGCCGCCGGATCGCGCGCTTCCCCTGGTGGCCGGGGTGTTGTCGGACAACCACAGCGATGCCGTGAAATCGCGCGCGTTGTTTATTCTCAGTCAAATTGAACTGCCGGAAGCTCAAGCGCTGCTGCTCGAAACCGCGAGGAATGGCAGCCCGGAACTCAGCAAACACGCCATTCGTATGATCGGCGTGGGTGGCGACATGGACGCTCTCGCCGGTCTCGCGGAGATCTACGGAAGTGGCGACGGCGAAGTCAGGAAAAACGTGCTCCAGGCCTATCTGATAGCCGACCGGGCGGACGCAGTTTACGAAGTTGCGGTAAATGCCAGCAGCGAAGAAGAATTCGCGGCGGCGGTACGTGTCCTGAGCGCCATGGGCGCCGCCAGCGAACTACGGCAACTGGGCGAGCGTGGCGTGAATTCCGAGAGCCTGATTCACGCGTATGCGATTGCGGGAGATTTTGCATCGTTACGCAAGCTCGCGCTGGATGCGAGTAACCCGAGGATGCAACTACAGGCCATCCAGGGTCTCGGAATCGTCGGTGGCGACGAGGTGAATTCCACCCTCATGGAAATCTACCGCGGCGCGGATCGCGATGAAGTAAGAAGAGCTTCCTTACATGGTCTGATGGTTGCCGATCACGACGAAGGTGTACTCGAATTGTTTCGAGCCAGCCAGGATGCAGGAGAAAAACGCGAGTTGTTACACCTGCTGGTGATAATGGACAGCGAGGTCGCTCTGGACATCATTGGTGCAACTCTGCAGGCAGAGGAATAGCGTCAAGGGGCCAACACGTTACCTCGGGCGCGGTGCTCGGCCAGAGACGGGCTGGTGGTTGGGTCGTCGTTGACCAGAACGAGGGTTTTACCGAAGGTACCACCCTCGAGCATCGCCGAAAATACCTCAGGCGTGGTCTCCAACCCTGCGGAAACATCCTCGCGGTATTTCACCAGACCGTCCTGTATCCAACCACTCATTTCAGTCAGGAATTCGGCTTGATGCGAGGCCACATAGTTGCCGACGAACAAACCGTGCACGGAAGTGTTGACGCGTTCGAAAAACGCTGCACCGGTTTCTCGCCAGACCTCGCCCGCGTTGGTGCCATCGGTAATCCCATACTGCGAGATCATCCCGCAGAGCGTTATCCGCGAGTTTTTGTTCAGCAGCGGAAGAACACCCTGATAAACCTTCCCACCCACGTTTTCGTAATAGATGTCGACACCGTCGGGACAGGCGATTCGCAGATCGTCCGCATACGAGTCAGCCAGGTGTGACACGCAGGCATCGAATCCCAGTTCGTTCACGACGTAGTCGCACTTGGCCTGAATTCCAGCCACCCCAACCACTCGGCAGCCTTTGATCCTGGCAATCTGGCCCGCGGCCTGGCCAACGCCGCCGGAGGCTGCCGAAACGACCACCGTCTCCCCGGGCTGAGGCGCGCATTGCACATACAGGCCGCTGTAAGCGGTGAGACCGAGCATTCCCAGAATTCCGATGGCCGTCGAGATCGGCGCATCGCCCGGATCAATTTTCCGCGGAAACATGTAGCCAAACACATCGACACCGTCACCCACCAGACCGTGAGTCTGCCAGCCATTGGTGTTGAAGATGAAATCACCCGGCTGATAACTTTCATTACGGCTTTGCAACACCTCGGACACCGTTCTTCCGTGGCAGATGTCGCCGACTGCTTCGGTGCCGGACCGGCGGCGACCCCACTGATACGGATCCAACGAGAGGTAGATGGTTCGGGTCAGCGCCTGCCCGGGGCCGGGTGACGGGACTATGCCTTCCACCCATGCGAAATCGCCGTCGCTGGGCCAACCCAGGGGTGGCGTACGGGCGAGGGTCCAAGCCTGATTCTTGTCTGTCATGGGTAGGCGCGGAGCATGCTGACGATTTCAGATCACCGCTTCGATGAGTGAGGGTCCGGGCTGCCCGAGGGATGTCGCCAACGCGTCATTGAACTCTTCCGCGGTCGTGGCGCGCCAGGCTTGCACCCCCATACCTTCCGCCAACGAAACCCAATTGAGTTCCGGGTTGGAAAGATCCAGCATACTCATCGCTTTCGGTCCGGGATTGTGGGCGCCAACTCGTCCGAACTCGAGTTGCAGGATCGCGTATTTACGATTCGCGAAGATGACGGTGGTGACGTCGAGTTTTTCCCGTGCCTGCGTCCACAGCGCTTGTAAGGTGTACATGCCACCACCATCGGCCTGCAGACAGACAACCCGACGGTCGGGACAGGCAACCGCCGCACCCGTCGCCGTCGGCAAACCGTAGCCAATGGATCCACCGGACAGAATCAACCAGTCGTGTGGCGGCGCGCCCCTGGTCGAGTACGTTGACCCAGCCCCGGACATTCCGCCTTCGTCGACGACGATGGCGTTCTCGGGCAGAAAGTGACCCACCGCCGCGCCTATCGAACGGGGATCCAAAACACCTTTCGGCAACGGCGGGCGCTCGGATGCCATGAGGTTAGCCTGCACCGAGGTTACCCCCACAGCCTGCGCCAGCGCGTCCACCGCACCATCGACATCACCGTCGTGTTCCACCAGGGTGTGTAAGTCACAGCCTTCCGGCGTCAGCCAATTCGGCTTATCCGGATAGGCGAAGAACGTGACCGGCGGTTGTGTTCCGATCAACACCAGGTGTTCGGTACCTTGGAGAACCTCCGCGGCCTGCTCGCCGAAATACGGCAAACGAGCCACATCCACCCGACCGGCACCGCGTTCGAGGCGCGGAATGAAGGTGTCCGTGATGAGCCGCGAACCGGTCGCGGTTGCAATGCGATCGAGCAACTCGGTACGCTCCGCGGTGAGCCTGCCATTAATCAGCATGACACCTGGTTTTCCGCTCTTGAGGGCTTTCGCGACCTCGTCGACTCGATCCCCGTCAACCCCATCGGGCTGTATTCGGTCAAGGGGTGTCGCGGACGCACTCGTGCGATTCCAGGCGGTGTCGGCCGGTAAAATCAACGTGGCGACCTGACCAGGTGGCGTGAGTGAGGCTTGAACCGCTTCTGCCCCGTCGGCAGCAACGTCATCCGCCGACTGGGACACTTTGACCCAACCCGAAACGGGACGCGCAATGCCTTCCACATCGGACGTAAGCGGCGCATCGTACTTACGGTGATACGTTGCATGATCACCCACAACGTTGACGACCGGCGTGCGTGCCTTCTTGGCGTTGTGCAGGTTGGCCAAGCCGTTGCTGAGCCCAGGTCCCAGATGTAACAACGTAGCCGCCGGAGTGCCTTTCATGCGCCCGTAACCGTCTGCCGCGCCCGTGACTACACCCTCAAACAAGCCGAGAACGCAGCGCATTTCCGGATTTGTGTCGAGGGCCGCGACAAAATGCATCTCGGAGGTTCCGGGGTTGGCAAAACAGACATCAACGCCCGCATCCACAAACGTCTGCACCAGGGATTCGGCGCCGCTTCTATTTTTGTTGTTATCGTTGGTTGTCATTCATCTCTCCTTACACCTGCTCCATCTTATCCTGATCGGTTGTCCACTGTCGGTTCCGGTGAGAAGATCGTCGCCGGGTTGCTTACCCTGAGTAACAGGGCGGGCGGTAATTACGGAGATTCCATGACCGAGACAAACGACTTCGATTTCGCCGAGTACGTGCGACGCGTGGAGTCGCTTGCCGCGCCTGAAAAGCTGACCGTCGGTATTGAACTTTCAGCCGCGCAGAAGGTTGTTCGAGACACCGCGGTCAGCGAGGTCGCGGCGAAAGGCTACAGCATTATCGAGGGGTTCTTAGCGGATACGCTGGATCGGATTTGTCGCGATCTGGAGCCCATCTTTCGAATGACGGGTAAACGCGATACCCACGGGAAAGGCCGTCACTCCGGCATCCAGGCCGTTCACGTGCACAACCTCTTCGGCAAAACCCGCGCAGCGGATGAGCTTGCCATCGACCCGACGCTGCTCATGATCATCGAGGGTGTGCTTGGGCCCCAATTCCAGATGTCCGTGGCCACGGCGATGTGTCCCGAACCAGGCGTTGATCCCCAGCACTTACACCAGGATGACGGACACTATCCATTACCTCGCCCACATATGCCCCTCATCGCCAACACCCTGATTGCCCTCGATGACTTTACCCGTGAAAACGGCGCGACTATGGTGGTTCCGGAAAGCCATAAGTGGACGCGCCCCGTCGAGTTGAACGCGGAAGTCGTTTATGCCGAGATGCCCGCCGGTTCGCTGCTGGTGTTCGATGGTGCACTCTGGCATGGGGGTGGTGGTAATACGACCCGGGATCGCCGTCGCCGATCCATCAATCTGAACTTCAATCTGTCGTGGCTCCGACAGCAGGAGAATCAGTACATCGGCATACAGCGCGACGTCTGGCTGTCGCTGCCGGAACGACTGCAGCGGCTGCTGGGGTTTCAAAAGGTGAACTTCCTCTATGGCAGCGTCGACTACACCGATCCCCTGGAGTACTTTAAGAAATCGAGCGGTTGAGCACCGTCAATTGATCCACCGACATGGAAGAAAACCTACGGTAACGACACATGGCAACCTTCAACGACGCAATAGAACATCTCCAGAACGGAGACTGGGACGCCGCACACCGCATCGTACAGGCGGACTCGTCACTACTCGGTAGCTGGGCGCACGGGATCGTTCACACCATGGAGGGTGATCTCGGCAACGCCGCTTACTGGTACCGGCGCGCCGAACGCGCGCTACCGGATCCACCTCAAATCAAAGCGGAAATAGCGGCCCTGAAGCTTGCTTTCGAAGCCGCCGGTATTCCGTAACCTCATGGAGGTGATTCCCTCGGACGCAACCCTCGGGGCAATCGTACGCGGCATTCAAATTGCGTACGTTGACGACAAAACCTTCACCGAAATCATGACGGCGTGGCACGAACACGCCGTGCTCGTGTTCGAAGAACAAAACCTGACCGATGATGATCACCTTGCATTCAGCCGCCGGTTCGGCCGGTTGGAGCGAGGACTGATGTGGTCTTCGAAACGGCTGTTGGCTCACTTGAGCTACATAACCCGGGACGGTTCGCTCGCGGATCCGACAAGTCTGCAGGTGCGTTTCAACAAAGGTAA
>JAPUJX010000218.1 GCA_027295975.1 Gammaproteobacteria bacterium | reverse complement strand
CGATCCCGAACGCATCCAGACCAATATCATCAGGTTCGGTGTGCCCGCCCACAAGGGGAACGAAATCGCAGCCCGCTTGAAAGAGGAGGGTGTTCACATCAACGGGGGGGATTCAGACCTGAGAGTCGTTGCTCACTACGGTGTGTCTCGAGAGGATTATGACTTCGCCATGGCGGCATTTGACCGTGTGATGAAAGAGATCGCCTAGGAATGCCAGAGTTGGCGCTGCCTGGATATTCAGCATGACATATGCCCTCGAAATAGATGGACTTACCAAGCGCTTCGGCGACAAAACGGTCGTTGACGATATTTCGTTCACGGTCGACGAAGGCGAGATGTTCGGCTTTCTCGGACCCAACGGCTCGGGTAAAACGACGACTATTCGTGTGGCGCTGGATATTCTCCGGCCGGATGCCGGAAAGATTCGACTTCTGGATGGTCTGACGGCACAACAGGCCATGGCGCGAGTTGGGTACCTGCCAGAAGAGCGCGGCCTGCTGCGCAAGGAAAAGGTCTCCAGTATCCTTCGGTACCTCGGACAACTTCGTGGACTGTCGAAAGCCGAAGCACTGGACCACGGGCTTGAACTCCTGCACAGGGTCGGCCTCTACGAACACCGCGACAAAAAAGTCGAGGGACTTTCACGGGGAATGACCCAGCTGGTCCAGTTCGTTGTTTCGCTGATTCACAATCCGGACCTGATTATTTTGGATGAGCCGTTTTCTGGGCTGGACCCGCTCAACGTTCAGTTAATGAAAGAGATCCTCGGGGTTGAACAGAAACGCGGAGCCACGGTGATATTTAGCACTCACATACTGTCTGACGTAGAGGAATTGTGTGAGCGTGTTGCGCTGATCGCCGACAGCAAAATGGTTCTGTTTGGCGATCTGGCCGAGATCAAGCGGTCCCGTGGCGCAAACGCCGTAACGGTCGAGGCACCGTCCCATCCCGAAAGTCTGCCCGCCGGTCAGCGATTTGCCGGAAGAGGTGGACGAGTTGAGTACCGGCTGAGTGATGAACTAACACCGGAAATCATCCTGAACGCATATGCCGACGCTGGGATTGTTCTTTCAAGATTCGAACAGGTCCTCCCCTCGCTGAACGATATTTTCATAGAGGAGGTTAGCCGTGTTCGGCAGGTCAACTGACATCCGAATCATCCTCGAAGAAGAGTTCCGCCGACAGGTCCGCCGGACGGGCTGGCGGGTATTTACCATCGGTGTTCCCATCGTACTTCTGATTGCGGCATTCATTGTTCCAATCGCCCTGGACGCGTTCTCGGATGGCGACGATGTCGGCGAAGACCAGATCGGATACATCGATAACTCCGGGATAACCGATTCGCTAGCCTCGTTTCCAGGATTGATCAGGTTCGACGGGCTTGATGCTGGCACACAGTCCCTGGCAAATGGCGATCTCAAAGCACTTTTCGTTATTCCCGCCGATTATGTGTCAACCGGACATGTCGATTGGTACCGCAAGAGTTCCGGGTTGGCGACTGGGGACAGCGCAAGTGACGCTTTCAGAAACGTGTTGAGAGTAGCGATTGCGGACGAAACGCTGTCTCCAGAGAAGGTGGCTCGAATACTGGAACCTGCCGAGTACACGGTGTTTACGGTCGACGATGAAGGTCGCCCCGAGTCATCCGGCTCTGTTCAAGATCAAATAGTGGACGCGGCGCCTGCGTTTATATTTTCGATGTTCCTGTTGATATCGATATTCGTGGGATCGGCAGCGTTGCTGCAGAGTGTCGCCGAAGAAAAAGAAAATCGCATGGTCGAAATGCTGGTGACATCGACGACCCCATTTTCGCTCATGGTCGGAAAAGTGCTGGGCCTTGGTGCCGCTGGGCTCTTGCAGATCGTGATCTGGATCGTTGCGGCGTTTATAGCGGTACCCAGAATTAGTAGTCAGTTCGAGTCACTCTCGTCACTGTCTATTGAGTTCGATCTGCTATTGCTTCTGATCGCTTTCTACCTGGCGGGCTACTTTGTGTTTGCCGCTCTGATGGCGTCAATTGGCGCGGCATCGACATCGGTGCGAGAAGGAAGTCAGATCTCAGCGGTGGTAATGATCCCCGGGGTTATTCCGATATACGCGTCAAGTTTGATCATCCCGAATCCGGACGGTGTTCTGGCGAGGGTGTTGAGCTTCATTCCACTGACCGCGCCGACCGCGTCGATGATGAGGTTGGCCGGGGGAACCACGGCAACATTCGAAATAATCCTTGGGCTACTGGTAACCATAGCTTCCGGAATTGCGCTGATGTGGCTGAGCGCCCGCGTATTCCGGGCTGGACTGCTTTTGTACGGGCAGCGAATGACCATACGCTCAGTATGGCGAGCGCTCCGGCAGGCGGACTAATGTGCTGCTGGCTCAGGTAAGTAGCGAGATTGTCATTGCGTGAAGTCTGTAGCTTGCCCTGAGAGCAACCGAACGGTGGCACTTATTTTCCAGGTTTGAAAACCAGCTCAGAGAGCGTATTACGTGCCCATGTCGCAACGAACAACTCAGCCGATCGTCCATTTGTTTCTCAAACGAATCTCGATCGTATGCGCAACAGCGGTCATGGCACTACTTGCTGCCTGCAGCGCGGAGGCCGCTGACCCTCTCCTCCGGGCGACACGGTGGGCGGCCCTGCTGCAGGGAACCCTCGTTGAAGAGGATGAGTGTCTTCGTGTAGCGCCACCGAACCAGACAGGCACTACGAGTACCGCTCTTATCTGGCAAAAAGATATCTTCGAAGTGACTCGCTCGGGTGACGAGATCACGATAGTCGATCTGTTTGGTAATAATGGGCAGCCAGACGTGCCGGTAATCTGGCGTCTGGGCCAGGTCCTTCGGATTGCAGGAGGCGAATTGAGGCTGGCTGGAGTAGTGGACCACGCAGGGGC
>JAPUJX010000217.1 GCA_027295975.1 Gammaproteobacteria bacterium | reverse complement strand
CGCATTCGCCACAGCGCCGCCCACGTACTGGCACAGGCGGTGTTGGAGATGCGTCCTGGATCGACCCTGGGTTTCGGGCCGCCTGTCGTCGACGGTTTCTATTATGACTTCATCTTGAGCAAGCCGCTCACCGAAGAAGATTTTCCAGAGCTCGAGCGGCGCATGAAGAAGATCATGAAACGGGGTCAGCGTTTCGATCGCGAAGAACTCGATGGGCGCTCGGCCCTCGCTCGCATCGACGAGATGAAGGAGCCGTACAAGCGAGAGTACGGGGCCGAGCTTATCGAGAAGAACGGATTGAAGTCCCTGTCGTTCTATCGCAATGGTCCGTTCGTGGACATGTGTGAAGGTCCCCACGTGAAAACGACCAGAGAAATTCCCCGCGATGGCTTCAAGTTGCGTCGGGTAGCAGGGGCCTATTGGCGGGGTGATTCGAACAACGTGATGATGACGCGAATTTACGCCTGGGCTTTTGCCGATAAAGCTGCGTTGGACGATCATCTTGCCCGCTGGGAAGCCGCGCAGGCCCGTGATCACAAAAAGCTCGGGCGAGAACTGGGGCTTTTCGCCATCGACAATCAGGTCGGTCGGGGATTGCCCTTGTGGTTGCCGAATGGCACCGTCATCCGGGATGAGATCGAGAAACTGGCGCGGGAAATGGAGTTCAAGGCCGGTTATCAGCGTGTCTCGACGCCGCACCTGGCAAAACGCGAACTTTATTATCAAAGCGGCCATCTTCCCTACTACGTGGACGATATGTATCCGGCGATGGAACTCATGGAGGCTGTCGAGGCGGACGGTGAAGGAGTCACCGATGCTGGTGACGCAGTCAGGGTCAAGGAAGCCTATTGCCTTCGACCCATGAACTGTCCACATCATCATCGGATATTTGCCACGGAACCACGCAGCTATCGGGATCTGCCCATACGCCTGGCGGAATACGGGCAGGTATATCGGTTCGAGGAATCCGGAGGCGTCAGCGGTTTGTTGCGCGTGCGCGGAATGTGCATGAACGACGCCCACATCTACTGCACCGAAGATCAGATCAAAGGTGAATTCAAGGGGGTGATGGCCCTGTACGAGCAGGCCTATCGGACGTTTGGGATAGACGAGTACAGCATACGGCTTTCCCTGTGGGACCCGGAGGATCCCAAAGGTAAGGAAAAATATGTCGACAATCCGGCGGCTTGGGCTAAATCGGAGAGGATCATTACGGAAGTGCTTCAGGAGATGGGTGTGGACTACACCGAAGCCAAAGGTGAAGCTGCATTTTATGGGCCGAAAATCGACATTCAGTTCGTTACCGTAACCGGTCGCGAGGAATCCGTTTCTACCGTGCAACTCGATTTTGCGGTTCCGGAGCGCATGGGTTTGAAGTACGTGGGAGCGGATGGCCAGGAGCACATACCGTTTTGTATCCATCGGGCGCCGTTCAGTACCCACGAACGTTTCGTGGCGCTTCTGATAGAACATTTCGGTGGCGCGTTCCCCACCTGGTTGGCGCCGCTTCAGGTCGAGCTGATTACCGTTTCGGAGCACTACGACGACTACGCCAGGGGGATCGTGCAACGACTTCGCGACCGCATGGTGCGTGCGGAACTGGCCCGTTCGAACGATACAGTCCCGAAAAAAATCCGTCAGGGCGCAACTCGCAAGATACCCAATCTGGTCATCGTGGGCGAGCGCGAACAAGCTGACGGGACCGTTACGTTACGTCGGTTCGGCCAGCGCGAGCAGCACACGATGACGGTCGACGTGTTCGAAGCGGCGCTGCTTGCGACCATCGAGACGAGGTCGTTGGAATTCCTGCTGCCGCCGGCTGGATAGCTTCGGTTACTGCTGGATTACGGCTGCTGTTTCCTCGGGGACATGCTCGACCAGGGCAATCTGGAGAGTTAACCCGATGTAATCGAGCAGGATGTTGCCGCTTTCGCGGATCATGGCGTCGTCCTCCGGAAGGAGTTCGTCGTCGTTGTCCTGTTCGGCGATCTTTTCCAGCTCTTCGAGGGTCTCGACAGGTTCATCACCTTTGGCCAGCCGCAACGTGTTCTCGAGATTCAGGCGCCATTGGTCGCTGGCGGCTTTCTCTTCGATGCGTTGCGTTTCGTTCAGGGAGACTAGAGTCTTGCGGCTGTTTACCCGGCTCCTCGCGGTCAGGGCGCGCAGGTAGGCAAAATCGGGATCGTCAGTTACGCGTTCTGTGTGGCGGCCGTTCAGCTCCGAAAGCAGAGGCTGAATCTGATGCGAACGCGGATAAACCGCCGGTTGAATCATGTCCCAGGGTAATGCGTCTTCCAGCGAACTCTCGCCGATGCGATCGGTATCGTAGAGCTCGGGGAACTCGATGTCGGGAAGAATGCCCTGGTGTTGAGTGCTCTGGCCGGAGACCCGATAAAATTTTGCTGCGGTGATTTTCAGCTGACCGCGGGTCAGAGGGATGAGCGTCTGTACCGTGCCTTTTCCAAACGTCTGGCTGCCTATGATGATGCCGCGCTCATAATCCTGAATTGCGCCGGCGAAAATTTCGGATGCGGATGCGGACAGGCGATTGACGATGACACCCAGCGCACCGTCCCATGCGGCTTCATCGTCGTTATCGGAATAAATGGTAGGACGCCGGTTGGCGGACTTGACCTGTACAGTGGGACCGGACTTGATGAACAGCCCCGTCAACGTATCGGCCTCCTGTAGCGAACCGCCGCCATTGTTCCGGAGATCTATCAGGAGAGCGTCGATGCCCTCTTCCTTGAGTTCGCCGACGAGACGACGCACATCACGGGTTGTGCTTTTGTAGTTCGGATCACCCTGCTGTACGGCTTTGAAGTCGACGTAAAAAGTGGGTATCTCGATGATGCCGATCTTGTATTCCTTACCCTTGCGGTTGAGACGCATGAGCTTTTTCTGGGCTGCCTGTTCTTCGAGCTGCACGGTGTTACGGGTAATCTGGATGACCTTGCTGGTTTTGTGCTCAGAGCTTTCCACGGTGAGTTCCAGGCGCACCTGGGAACCCTTGGGGCCGCGAATGAGCTCTACGACATCGTCCAGACGCCAACCCACCACGTCGATCAGGGGGCCGTGATCACCCTGCCCGACGCTGATGATTCTGTCCGAGGGTGCGATGAGGCCGGATTTTTCCGCTGGACCCGCCGGTACGAGTCGCACTACCGCCGTGTACTCGTCATCGGTACGCAGGAGCGCGCCGATACCTTCCAGGGACAGCGACATATTGATGTTGAAGTTCTGCGATGTGCGGGGTGAGAAATACTGAGTGT
>JAPUJX010000216.1 GCA_027295975.1 Gammaproteobacteria bacterium | reverse complement strand
CTCTGTCGTGTTTGACAAGTCCATAACCTAAGGCAGCATCAGGCCAATGCAGGCATACATCACCCGCCGTCTGCTGGCGCTGCTTCCAACGCTCATTTTTGTGAGTTTGATCGTCTTTTTCGCTCAGCGTCTAATCCCCGGGGACGTAATCGATCTGATGCTCGCGCAAAACGATATCGCGACAGACCAGGATCGTGCGGTTATCGAGGCGGCGCTCGGACTCGATCAGCCTATCTACATCCAATATTTCCGGTGGATGGGTGACGTGGTGCAGGGTGATCTGGGTAATTCGCTCTGGCGCAATACCCCGGTAACGGAACAACTTGCCGCCACCATGCCCATCACGTTCGAACTTGGACTCCTTGCGCTTATCGTTGCGCTGAGCGTCGCGATACCCATTGGCATTTACTCGGCCATTCGCCAGGACACCGCAGGCGACTACATCACCCGCTCGTTCTCGCTGTTGATGTTGGCTATTCCGGGCTTCTGGCTCGGCACGTTGGTCATGGTTTTCCCCTCGGTCTGGTGGCGTTGGTCACCCGAACTCGAATACGTGCCGTTTCTTGAGAACCCGCTGCAGAACCTTTCGCACATGATCGTACCCGCCATATTGCTTGGTTTGTCCATGTCCGCGGTGACCATGCGCATGACGCGCACGATGATGCTGGAAGTCATGCGCCAGGACTATGTCCGCACCGCCCGGGCCAAGGGTTTGAGCGAGATGGCGGTAATACTGACACATGCGTTGCGCAACGGGCTCATTCCGGTTGTGACGCTCATCGGGTTGCAGTTGCCGCTGCTCATTGGGGGATCGGTGATCATGGAGCAGATTTTTGTCGTCCCGGGGATGGGCCTGATGCTGATCGAGGCGATTTTTCAACGTGACTATCCTGTTATCTCCGGTGTTTTTCTGGTGCTTGCTTTGGCGGTGTTGCTGATTAATCTCATGGTCGATCTCAGTTACGGCTGGCTTGATCCCAAGGTGCGGCACCAGTGAGCGAGGTAACTGCGCCTTTTCTGGAAATGACCGAGCGGGAACGCCCGGCGTTAATTACGTTTACTCAGCGACTAATTCGAGAGAAGCCGCTTGGCGCTGTCGGTGGTGCAATATTTTTGCTGTTTCTTTTCTGCGGCCTTTTTGCCGACTTCCTGATCCCATACGGAATAAATGAAACCAACCTGGAAGTACGGTTACAGTCACCGTCCGCAGATCACCTGTTTGGTACCGATCACCTGGGCCGGGATGTGTTGTCCCGTGTCCTGATCGGCGCCCAGCTTTCGATGATCATTGGCTTTCTCGCGGCGGGTTTTGCAACGGCTATATCCATTGTTCTCGGCGTCCTTTCCGGCTATTTCGGCGGCAAGATCGACATGCTTATTCAACGGTTCGTCGATGCCTGGATGTGTTTTCCGGATCTGCTGTTTCTCATGATGGTGATATCAATTTTTGGTCCTGGTGTTCCGCAGATCGTGATTGCGTTGAGTTTGATTTACGGCGTAGCCGGTTCGCGGATTGTTCGGGGTTCCGTGATATCTGTGCGGGAAAACATGCATACTCATGCGGCGCGATCCATGGGCGCAAAAACTATGCACATTCTCGTGAGGCATATTCTTCCGAACATCATGCCGGTAGTGATCGTGCTGTTCACCACGCGGGTTGGTGCATCGATTTTGACGGAGGCTGGGTTGTCCTTCTTGGGCTTAGGGGTGCCACCGCCAACCCCCACGTGGGGTGGCATGTTGAGCGGAACAGGCCGAACTTATATGTATATTGGCCCGTGGTTGGCTTTGGCGCCCGGGTTGTGTCTGACAGTAGTGGTTTATGCAATCAACGTGTACGGGGACGCGTTGCGTGACCTGCTTGATCCTCGAATGCGAGGTAGCCGATGAGGACATCGAAGACGCCGATGAAGTTTGTGACAGTTGCCATTGTTTTGTTAGTCTGTACCGGGACAAACGGCGATTTGCCGGTTGAGACAATAGACGAAGAGCCCCGGTATGGTGGTTCGCTCAGCGTCGGCACGGTTTCCGTAACGTTGACAGCCTTGTCATGGGATCCCGTAGACTGGTCATGGAAGATCAATCACGATACGGGCATGGTCCGCGAGCAGCTTTTCGCGGCGGACCTCGACAAAAGTGTTCGCAAGGGTGGTGATTTCCGGTTTATATCAGAGGCGTATTTACCGGCCGCATCCGTTCGTGGTGAGCTTGCCGAAACCTGGGAGTGGGAAGATCCACTCACGCTGGTTATCAATCTTCGCCGTGGTGTGATGTTTCCGGACAAACCCGGCGTCATGCGCGAACGGGAGTTCGTTGCCGACGACGTTCTTTACAGCTTCGATTTGGTCAATAACAGCCCGAAACGAATTCCAACGTACTTCGACCATATCGACCGGCTCGAAGCCCGAGACCCGCATACTGTCGTGTTTCACTTCAACGAGTACAACGCCGAATGGGCTTATCGGTTCGGTTACGGATTTCACTCCGGAATCAGCCCGCGGGAAACGGCGAAAGTCGATCGTAAGGACTGGCGAAATGTGGCTGGATCAGGCCCGTTTCAACTAACACGATATATTCATGGCAATTCCCAAAGGTACAGCAGAAACCCCGACTACTGGGACAAGGAGCGGATTGGCGACAAACGGTATCCCATTCCGTTCGTCGATGACGTGACCTATCGCGTCATCAAGGACGAAGCAACTTTTCTGACGGCGTTGCGCACCGGCAAGCTGGACATTCTCGAGTCCATCCGTTTTTTGATGGTAGACCACTTGAAGGAGACTTCGCCCGAGTTGAAATGGAACAGCAGGCTGGCGACCGGTGGTAACTTCATGGTGCTTCGGGTGGATCGAGAACCGTTCGGCGACGTGCGGGTACGACGCGCCATCAACCTTGCCGTGAACCATCAGGAAATTGTGGACCTTTTCTACGACGGGCACGCGGAGCTTATGGCCTACCCGCAACACCCCGGTCACGGCGAGTACTTTCAACCGCTGGACGAAATGCCGGCTTCGGTTCAGGAACTGTTTTCGTACAACCCGGAGAAGGCGCGCCGCCTGCTTGCCGAGGCCGGTTATCCCGATGGATTCGAATTCAACGTGCAGGTATGCACCTGCAGTCCAACTCAGATGGACCTCCTCCCCCTCGTGAAGGATAACCTCAGCCGGGTAGGAGTCAAATTCGATATCCAAC
>JAPUJX010000215.1 GCA_027295975.1 Gammaproteobacteria bacterium | reverse complement strand
AGTCCGGATTGCCAATTCGCACCTGCCTCCGGGTGTTCAACGAGAACCATATGACCACGATCACGTAATGCCGTGTCTTCGGCGGTTTCCTTGGAGTTCAGCACCGGGGCGGCGTAGACGCCAACGGCAGACAGGGCGGCCGCCAGGGTATGTTTGTCCCAGGTTTTCACCTCTTCTTCCAGAATCACATCCACCTCGGCTTCCCGGGTCTTGCGTATTACTGTTTCGGCAAACGGGGGCGCATCGAGCTTCAATACTTCACATAGTTTCACCCACTGGTGGTCGGACTCAACGGCGATGGCACACCATTGGTCTTCTCCGGTGGTTGGATAAATTCCATGGGGGCAATGTTGGGGATGGGTGTTACCCAGTGCGCCCCGCACCGTACCAAGCAACTCGTATTCGAGCCAGGCATCTCCGATGAAGGTGAAGTTCGCTTCCTGCATGGACAAGTCGATGTACTGGCCTTCCCCGGTTCTATCCCGATGCAGCAGAGCAAGCGCTATTGCCGAGAACCCACAAAGACCCGCCACTGGATCCGGGTACATCTGCCCCGAATTGAGCGGGTGTTCACCCGGATATCCAAGCAGTGCCGACATCCCGGACGAGGGTTCAATCGTGCCGCCGATACCGGGAACATTGACCCACGGACCCGTCGCGCCATAAGCCGAAAGGCTCGCCATCACCAGATCGGGCTTGATCGTTTTCAGGGTCTCGTAATCAACGCCGAGCTTGCCCATCACCCGCGGTGAGAAGTTTTCCGCCACAAAATCGGCGTGTTTCACCAGCGACTTGAAAATCCGCACTCCATCTTCCGTGTTGAGATCGAGAGTGATGCACTGCTTGTTGAGATTTACCGAGTTGTACAGCGGGCTGCAGTTCCACGCATGTCGAGCCGAAGGTACGTCCTTCAACCGCTTGGGAATGGGGTTCTGATAGGTACCGCGCCAACTATCCAGGCGGCCGCGTACTTCGAGTTGAATTACTTCGGCACCCATGAGCGCCAGCAATTCCGTGGCGTAGGTACCCGCCCAGGCCTGAGTGAGCACGAGACCACGATTTCCAAGTAGCGGACCTTTTCTTTCAGGACACAAAGTGTCGGGGCCCGGGCGTGCCCGGGTCGGCGGCGTGACTCGCGGCTCATAGGTGTTGTCGACCGACGCGGTTGAGTCGAGTCGCCAGCCACTCCCGCTCATTTTCGCAAAAGGCCCCGGGAACCGAATGCCAGTTTTTGAACGCCGAAAAAACTCGCGCGCATTGAGCTGCGGATTGTCCGCCAGTTCATTCATATACAAAACCGGCCCCGCGATGACTCGTTCAGCCGCCAGAGCGTCAAAAAGTTCCATCCTCGTCCAACCCGCCATTGCGGCACTGACCCGGTCGGCAAACCGGTCTTTCAGCTTGGGGCGCAGACCCGCCTGCTGGAGTTCCTGGTCCTCGGCGAGATCGGGAAGATCCAGCAAGCCCATGGCCTTGATCCAGAAAGCCGGCCGCGAGATGGTCAATGCAAAATAGCCGTCCGCAACCCGAACCGGTCCCTCGTTTACATCCAACTCGAGCTTCCGGGGCCAGACGAAACCCGAGTACTGATAACGCAAGGGAGCGGGCGCCGCCGTGGATACCAACACCTCGAGCTCCGCCACATCGATAAGTTGCCCTGAAGACAAATTCTGCTGCTGTTCGATCAACGCGCACAACAGCGCGCCAAAGGCAAATGTACCGGCCTGATAGGAAGCCTGGTAGCCACTCGCCTTCAGCGGCGCTCGCCCCTGAAGGCCGTTGACGGCAGCCCAGCCGGACAACGCGTTCACCGTGAGGTCATTACCTGGTAGACGGCTACGGGCTCCCGTCTGGCCATAGGGGGTAATGGCACACACCAACGCTTCCCCATTCATCGCCTGGATCGAAGCGTGGTCGTAATCCGCGCCGGGCAACGTGTCGGTGATGACAATATGCGCACGGTCGATCGTCTCTTCGAGAACGTCCGGTGTTATGTTTCGTTTGTTGGCAAGAAAGTACATCGCGGCAACACTTTCGCCATGAGCAAACGGTGGGTGCGCCCGCAACGGGTGACCGCCGGACGGTTCCATCATCCGCACCTCTGCCCCGTAGTCGGCCAGCAACCGGGAACACCATGCCGTCGAAGCCCGCGCTCCCAGGTCCACGACACGAAATCCCGCGAGGGTCATCTGCTTGGACATATGATCTCCAATTGGGCAAGCCTACTTTAACTCATCGCGGACCTCGCGGGCCCGGCGGCGGCAGCGTCCGCAAACTGGCGCGGTTGTTCGCCTTGGGAGTATTCTCAAAAAGTTCCCCGGGGAAACATGAGAGGCTCAAAGTATGAAATTCGATTATGTGCGTTATGAACGGCTGGACGACATCGTCAAGATCACCATCGATCGTCCCGAGGTCATGAACGTCATCAGCCGCAAGGTATATGCGGAGCTGGACACCGCACTTGCCGAAGCGGAGCGTGACGACGGGATCAAGGTAATCGTAATCGCCGGAGCGGGCGACAATTTCGGCGCCGGACACGACATAGGAACCGAGGCCATGCGTGCCGAACTCGACGAATATCCTCGAGATTTCTCACGCCTTGGCCGGGTGCAGGCCATGGACCGTGGCGTCTACTGGCGCATGCACGACCGCTGGCGAAACATCGGTAAACCGACCATCGCCATGGTTCAAGGTTACTGCATCATGGGCTCCTGGATGCTCGTGTCCGCATGTGATCTCACGGTCGCCGCAGACGATGCCAGGTTCGCCGATCGTTCGGTGCGCTGGGGTGGTGCAAATCACGAATATCCCACTCAATTCTGGGAGCTTGGGATCAAGAAGGCTAAGGAATATCTGTGGACGGGAGACTTCATCGACGCTTCCGAAGCCCACCGCCTGGGCATGGTCAACCGGGTAGTGCCGCGCGACAAACTCGAGGAGGCAACGTTGTGGCTGGCACGGCGGATTGCTCTCAACAGCCTCTATTCGCTGAAAGTCTCCAAGATGTCGATCAACCAGGCAGCTGACATCATGGGACAAAGCGCGGCCGTTCGCGCGTCTGGTAATTTCTGGGTCATGTCCATCGGTGCCGGAAAAGCCGGTCGGGAAACGGACGACAATGACCGGGTAGACTGGTCCAAAAACCAGAACGCACGATTCGACGAACAGGATAAAGGGAGACCCTGGTGAGTAAAGCCGCCGCGAATTCATCCGCAATTGCCACCGCACGAGCCTTCATCGACGCGTTTAATAATCAGGATCACGAGGCTCTGGCAGATACCCTCAACTATCCTCATGTGCGGCTGGCGAATCAGCGGTTCGCGACCACCGAATCGCGCGATGACTTCATAAAGCGTAGCCGCAAAGGCGGGGAATATCTCGACGCAGAAGGATGGCACCACACCGTTTTGGACTCCATCGAAGTGATACACGGCGGTCTCGACAAGGTACATATGGCTCTCGGCATCGATCGGTGCCGGGAGGACGGCAGCGTTTACAATCACTTCGAGACGTTATGGATAGCCACTTTGCAGGAAAAACACTGGGGAATTCAATTTCGCTCCAGCTACCTTTAGTAGTCAACCGGTAAACTCAGGTCACACAACATGACATCAATCAAGCGCGGAACCTTAACTTCAATCCTGTTGTTAACGGCGTATCCATGGGCAACGGCGAGCGAAATGCCTCCCGCTTACCAGGAAGACATAGATTTTCGGGTGAGGGAAGTTACCTCCCAGGTCATCGCCTGGCGCCGGGACATCCACGAACACCCCGAACTCAGCAACCGGGAATTCAGAACCTCGGCCCTCGTCGCCGAACACCTGAAGAGCCTCGGCATGGAGGTTCGAACCGGGGTGGCACATACCGGGGTTGTAGGCGTCCTGCGCGGCGGCAAGCCCGGTAAGATCGTCGCATTGCGCGCGGACATGGATGCATTACCCGTTACCGAACAGGTGGATATCCCGTTCGCGTCAAAGGTGCGAACCACGTACAACAACACCCAAGTCGGGGTGATGCACGCCTGCGGCCACGATGTGCACACCGCCGTACTGATGGGCACCGCATCGGTATTGGCCGGCATGCGTGATGAAATTCCCGGGACCGTCGTTTTCATCTTCCAGCCCGCCGAAGAAGGACCACCCGCCGGTGAAGACGGGGGTGCCAGGATGATGATCGCGGAAGGTGTGTTGGACGCGCCTCAGCCTGACGCTATCTTCGGACTACATGCGTGGCCGATGCGGCGCGGGGTCATCGGCTACCGGTCCGGCGGCACCATGGCGGGCGCCGATGGTTTGAACATCACCATTACCGGAAGACAGACCCACGGCG
>JAPUJX010000214.1 GCA_027295975.1 Gammaproteobacteria bacterium | reverse complement strand
CTCAACAGGTTATTGGTATATGTCAAAACCCGCCGGCACGCGTTGTCCGGGGTTCGGATGAGACCGAGAAGTTGCCTGTTGTTCCTCGTTTGCGCGTGCTGCACGAGGTGAAGTCACCCGTTACGGATTTGCGTTTCTTCTAAGGCTCAGGAACGCCCCGTGATTACGGGCCGCTTTGGTGTTTGCAAAATGCCACAAATCTTTTGGCCGGACCGTTAGGAAAAAATTGCCGTACTGACAATTCGAATCAGCGATCGGGGAGTGAAAAAGAAAGGTCGGGAAATCAGAGCCTGGCCTTACTCCGTGTTCATTCTCTCGCGAACTGTATCCAGGGCTTGCTGTGCCTGGGCGAATTCCGGATTCAGTTCCAGGGTGCGTGTCCACACTTTCGAGGCCTTTGCCAGTTCACCCTGTTTGAAGTAGGCGACACCGAGGTTGTAGTGAACAGTCGCGTGGTTTGGCCGGATGTCCCTGGCCAGAAGATAGTTTTCAATGGCTTCCTCGTACTGTTCTTCTTTCAAAAGAAGATTTCCGATGTTAACGCGCGCCGACATGTGATTTGGGCTCGCCTCCAGCGCTCGTTGATACTCGATCATCGCCCAATCGAGCCGGCCAAGACCTTCGTAGGCGGTTCCCAGATTATTGTACGCTTCGGCAAATCTCACTTGACCTTCCAATGACTTTCGAAACAACTGCGCCGCTTCTTCAAAAGACCCACGCTTGTTCGCCAGCACACCCGACTTGAGATAAGCCTGCGACAAAAGTACGTTGAGCTCGAAATGATGGGATAACACCGTGCCATCACTCGCGACGAAATCTGTGATAATGGCGATACATTTCGAAATAGCATCCCGAGCCGCCACATGGTTTTGTGCAAGCCGCGATTGTTCTGCCAAGTTGGAGTACACGTTTGCCAGGTTGTACATGACGTCATAATCATTGGGATTCAACGCCAGAGCCCGTTCCAGTCTGCCTGCGGCGTCTGCCAACTTACCATGGAGATAGCTGATATATCCGTTCACGAGTTCAGTTCTGGCTTCGAACATTGCCTGCGTGTCTTTCTCGAATGACAACTCATTGTCACCCCATCCCAGAGCCTGCAGCGCGCGACGGTAATCCAAGCCGTAGGCATAGAGCTCCCGCAGGAGCAAAGGTGAATCGTCCTCGAAAAGCGCCTTCGGTGCGGAGTATTCCAGGAGAATATTGTCATCCGTATGGAGGGGAGCACCCGCTGTATACCGGGATATCTCGTTCCCTGTCAGAAGCAGCTTACCCATAAGCGAGGCCGGTGTGGTGAGATTCATTGTACTCAGGTCCGCTCTCAGATTGGCTTTGCTCAAACGGTTCTCGAGCACATCGTAATCCACATCCAGATCTCCCACGGTTCCTATGAGAAGATAATCATTTCCGAAATCGGCTTCCCACATCATCGTTTGAGGATAGACGGCGTGGAAAGTGCGTACGATAATCTTGAAATCGTCAGGTGATATCGAATACGCGTGCAGCCACTGGCACATCAGACCGCCGTCGCGAAGGTGACTTTTCGTCAGCTCAAAGAATTCCTCGGTGAACAGACTGGCCATTCCCGAGATCCAAACGTTGGTCGGCTCGGAGATAATCACGTCGTATTGCTTGCCCGCAAACGCGAGATAATTCCGGCCGTCCTCGACCTTCAGGTTGACCCGGGGGTCGCTCAGCGCGTCCCGGTTAAATGCCCGAAAATACTCGCTTGCCTCCACGACGGCGGGTTCCAATTCGACGACGTCGATCGCATCTACCGGATGGGCTTCAACCGCAGCCAACGTCATCCCGCTGCCAAGCCCGATGATCATGACATCCTTCGGATACTCATGAAGCAGGAGAGGTATATGCCCGAGCGCCAGCTGCGTTCTCGCATCCCCCCGGGCGGTGGCATCCGTTTTGCCGTTGATGTCCAGCGCCAGATCCCCTCCGGAGGTCTTCTTTACGGCAACTGCCGCATGGATTCCTTCTTTGAAGAACAGAAGCTCTTTGCCCTCTTTCATCGCGTCTTTGAGTCCTATGCCTTTCTTGGCGGAAAAATCTTTATAAAGATCGGCGTAGATGTACGGTCCCGTGGTTAGAAGAAACACATCCCACGACGCAATCTGCCGCCACCCAAATGCGGCGATCACGACCAAAGCCGCGGTTACCGTGGCGCGCTTTGCCAGAGAGAAAGTTGGAGCGCGGAGAAAAAGCATCGCCGCTGCCACGAAGTTGATAGCCACGGCGATAAAAATCGTGTTTTGCGTTCCCAACCACGGGATCAGCACAAACCCCGCCGCAAAAGATCCGACGATGGCGCCCACGGTATTTACCGCATAGACGTTACCGACAAAGCGCCCGATGCGGTGCGTATCCCGCGCGCAGATCTTCGCAGCGATGGGGAATGTGGCTCCCATCATAAAGGTGGGGATGAGGAGCAGAACCAGGACAACGGCGAACTCCACCATATGAAGACGTTCGAAAGAGTCGGGGAAGCGGTATATGAGCTCGGCCATATACGGTGGCAGCGTACCGAGAACGGGAACCATGACGAGGGCCGACGCACCGGCGGCTATCTGCACCAGCGCGAACCCGAAGACCAGATCCCTTCTCCGATCGATGAACCTCGCAATGACGACGCTCCCCAAGGCCAGCCCGCAGATAAACGCGGTCACGATCAGGCTGAACGCATAGACCGAGGATCCGATCAGCAGCGATAACACCCGGGTCCAGGCGATCTGATAGGCCATGGCGGCTACGCCGGACAGGCCGATCGCGATCATGACGATAACCGTCACCGTGCTGGGCGAACTCTCTACTGTTGCACCGTCTCTCGCCCGCTTCTCATTCTTCAACTCCCTTGTGCTCGGCCCGCTCCCTGCCCGTGCGAATTTCCTTTGACGCATCAAAACCGCGGCGGCGATGAGAAGATTGAGGACCCCGGCGGTGTAGATCGTGAAGTTTATTCCCAGGAGAGGCGTCAAGACGAAGCCCGCGGCAAAGGCGCCGAGCGCTGCCCCAAACGTGTTCACTCCGTACAGCTTGCCGACCGTCCAACCCAGGTCGGTTTGCTTCTCGACAAAATACTTGCTGAGAATCGGCAGGGTCGCTCCCATCAATGTCGTGGGCACAAGAAGGATGGTCCCGCAAACGAGGAAACGCACCAGGCTGAACACGTAGTAAGAGGTGTCGAAATTTTGGTAGATCAGGCGAAAGATGGGTTCCGTCCCCGCGATGAGCGACGGGAGGGCAAAGGCATAGACGCCGATGATGCCTTCCAGGATTCCATAGACTCTTAGCGGATTACCGAACCGGTCTGCAAACCGGCCTGCAAGAAAACTCCCCAACGCCAACCCGCCCATAAATGCGGTGAGCACGGTCGTCGTCGAAAAGACCGTATTGCCGATCACGACCGTTAGCATCTTCATCCAGACGATTTCGTAGACTAGTCCACATGATCCGGAGATAAAGAAGAAGATAAGAACCAACGCCCGCGTGCGGCGTGCAGCCGAGCTCTTGGTCGTGGCATGTTTTACTTTAGTCGTCATGTCCGTCCGTAGGAATACTCTGGTCTAAGCGCATGGGAACCCGGCCCGGAACCTCAAGCCGGAAAGATTGGGCCGAATTCGGTCAGACACGTCGATTCCACTAATACAAGCAACGTTCCAGACCGCAAGGTTTTCTTCGACCTGTTGTGTCCCTGTAGAAAATGTTGTGTTATAGATAGTTAGGCGAACGGGCAGGGTCATTCGAAGGTACGGGCGCGGGCTACCTCCGCGTCTGTCTGGCCAATTATCCGCCGGGGAGACTTAAACTTACCAACAATCAGGCCAAGGGTATCCAGCGTCAGTTTCTCACGAGGGACGCATAGATCCAGCCCGTCTTACCGTCGGCGGTTCGGACGTT
>JAPUJX010000213.1 GCA_027295975.1 Gammaproteobacteria bacterium | reverse complement strand
GAGAAAGCATGAGAATGCTTGAGAATGCTAAAACCGCTAGCTGTGGCATTTTAGCTGGCTTGTGAGAAGGTAATACGTGGGCTAGAAAGGGTAGCGACGGTGATGCGTGGCCACGTGGATTTCGTGTGTCTCAATCTGAGTTCCGGAAAACCAGCCAGGCAGCCGCCGGAGTTCGTCAGCGGTTATGCGGTTGCGCTACGCGGGTAACATCTACCTGCGCCGGAACGCCGGGCAAACAGCCCGCTGGACCGCAAACTCTTGGGATGTAAGGGTCAACTGACTGATTAGGGGAGAATGGTATGGCGGGTCAGAGTCGAGATGCGGCTATCGTCGGTATTCATGAATTTGCCTCGCGGGACGTCGAGGGTGCCCTCAGCCCGCTACAGATCAAGGCCGAGAGCGCGGCGCGCGCGCTTGCCGACGCGGGATTGAGCTGGGGAGATGTAGACGCCATTTACGATGCCGGTGACGGCGGCGGCATGAGTGGTTTGACCATCTCCGAGTATTTCGGATTGAAACCCAACATCATCGACACCACCAACGTTGGCGGTAGCTCGTACGAGTTGCATGCCGCACATGCAAAACAGGCTATCTCCGCGGGTAAAGCTCGCGTTGCATTACTCACCTACGGCTCCACCGCACACAGTAACGCCATGGCCATTGGTGTGGGCGGTCGGGGGGGCGGTACACATCCCGCGGACAATATGGAATCTTTTGCCGGCGTGACGCTGGTTGCCAACTACGCGATGGCGGCCCATCGGCATATGTATGAATACGGTACGACAAGCGAACAACTCGCCGAGATATCCGTGGCGACACGCATGCACGCGATGCGTAATCCCGAAGCCATCAAGGCAATGGAGGATCTCGAGTTTCTCGATATTCGCGAGACCACCGTAAACGATGTGGTCAGCTCGAGAATGATCGCCGATCCCCTTCATCTTCTCGAGTGCTGCATGATCTCCGATGGGGGAGGGGCCGTGGTGATCGCGGCGCCGGAAGTAGCAACAAATTGCCGTAAAACACCTGTGTGGATCCTCGGCTGCGGCGAGGCCAGCAAATACCCGGAAAATCGCGGCGACATCACCACCAGCGCCGCGGCCCAATCGGCCCCTGCCGCCTTCGCGGAAGCAGGTGTCTCCCCGGCGGAGATGGACATCGCCATGATCTACGATTCGTTCAGCATCACGGTATTGACGATCCTCGAAGATGTGGGGTTCTGTGGCAAAGGGGAGGGGGGTGCCTGGGTGGAGGGAGGCCGACTCCGATTTGACCGTCCGGACGACGGACCCGCCTTGAACACGGACGGTGGCGGCTTGTCCTCAAATCATCCCGGGATGCGCGGAATATTTCTGTTGATCGAGGCAACCCGACAACTGCGAGGTGAGTCATGCTCCCAGGTAGCGGGGGCGAAACTTGCCCTCGCCCACGGGAACGGCGGTATGCTCGGCAGCCGCCATTGTGCCGGTACTGTCATTTTGGCTGGAGATTAGATCATGGCCGACCCACGCAGACCGTTGCCGAATATCCATGAACTCGATACGAAAGCTTTCTGGGCCGCAACCAGGAACGAGGAACTCACCTTTCAGCGTTGCGACGATTGCGACACCTTGATCTTCTACCCGCGCAGACACTGTACCAACTGTCTCGGCAACTCGCTGCGGTGGCACACCGCCTCGGGTAGCGGCACGATATACAGCTACAGCATAGTGCGGCAGAGTTACCACCCGTTCTTTCGCCAACGAGTGCCTTATGCGGTAGCGTGGATCGATCTCGACGAAGGTCCTCGCCTGCTTTCCGAGATTGTCGGCGTTGACGACCCCGGCAGTCTCGAGATCGGCCAGCGGGTGCAAGTCACATGGGAGTCACACGACGAACTGGCGGTGCCGCTTTTTACCCCGGCTTGATCACCCGAACGGGTGAGTCATGAAGATGGGTTGGAAATACGAACCGTCGCGGTTCCGAATACTCGTGTCTCTCCGGCCTCGTTGTTGACGGTAAGATCGATCTCCACGTTTCCGGCTTCCTCGTCGATGTCGGTGACCACGCCGCTGATGGTATAAGGTTGATCGACGATCACCGGAGCCCGAAATACCGTGTCGACGTTTTTGATCTGAGCCTCCGGGGCCCATCGGTGGATCATGGCGGCGAGAAACCCCTGACTCATGATTCCCGGCACCAGCGCCCCGGGGAGACCTTCCGCGCGTGCAGCCTCATGGTCGGTGAATCTCGGCCCCGCCCAACCGGCGGCGGTGGCGAAACGGCGGACGTTGTCGAGGCTGGTGTCGGGGGTGAAAACGGGGAGTTCTTCGCCGAATTCCACATCGCTTATCCGGTTGATGGTCATTTGCCTGGCCGCTCCCGAATCACCACGCTGGTATCGGCTGTTGCGAGTTGTACACCGTCTGGATCGTAAATTTCCATGCGCATGACGAGAAAGGTCATGGGCCCTGAACGTCCGGTTTTAGTGTAGATGTCGTGCAGGTGAGTACGTCCCACTAACCGCACGCCGGGACGGATGGGGTGTTTGAGGGAGGAGGCTTTACCACCGTCCATGCCGAGGCCGGGAATTTTGGGAAACCCCTCCGGCATTCTGCGGCCTGCGTGAAAGCTGGAGGCAAACGTAGGAGGAGCCTGGAAATCCGGGTGGGAAGGATCGGTATAACGCGGCGCTATTTCACCGCAGGCAAGAGCAAAATTGACGATATCGTCAGCGTCGACATCGAAAGACTGCTCGTCGAAATCTTTGTTCAGGAACTCTTCTTTCAGTGCTTCTATATCCAATTTGGCTTTCCGTCAGGTCTTGAATGTGAGTGCTTCGAAGTCCTCGGCCCGCAGTGCCTCCACCAGTTCCGGGGTGTTGCTGATTGTTGCCGGGAAGCGGGTGGCGCAGCGGCCGATGTGGCTGACGATATGGGCATCACTTCCACCGATGCCGAGGTAACCGAGGTCGTCGGCCATGGTCTGGGCGATTTCGTCTTCCCGCGCACGGCTGCCGCCGTTGTAAATTTCAACGATTCTGACCCCTTCGGGTACCCCGAACTCACCGACATGGGCCTGCATGCCGACGCGTTTGCGCCCCGGGTGGCAGGGTACCGGAATGGCCCCATGGGCGGCACAAGCCTCTACCACGCGTTGTAAAGGAAGTCGGATATCGCTGAAGTCGAAGGTGGCCAGCAGCGCGTCGGTAACGCCGAAAACCAGAACGTGTCCGTATTCGGTTTCGACCTCGCTGCCTTTGAGAATGCACAGGCCAAATTCGCTGGCCAGGCTCGAGTAGTCGGAAGTGGCATCGTATTGACGGTGTTCGGTGAGCACGAAACCGTCGATGGGGATTTCTCGGGCACGTATCCACTGGCAGTAATTCTGCACCTTGGCGCGACCGTCATCGGATTTGATCGAGTGGGTGTGCAGATCGAGAATCAAGATACCTCCTCGGGTGTCAGGCAATTGATGTGCCGCCACCGAACATCCAGTTGCGCCAGCAGGTCTGCTTCGCTACCCGAGTTGTCGATGACTACGTCCGCCCGTGTAACTCTTTCCTCGTTGGTCATTTGTGCGTCCAGGCGCTTTTGCACCGCCGACTCATCAACCCCGTCTCTCGCTCCCGCCCGTCGTGCAGCGCTGTCACGATCCAGCGAAACGACCCAGATTTCCTCAACCATATCTTCCCAGCCCGCTTCGAACAGCACCGCGGCTTCGAGTACGACTACCCTCGCCGGGCCTGCCTCGTGCACGGTCTCGATTTCCGCTTCGGCCATGCGGCGGATTTCCGGCCAGACGATGTTCGTGAGCTTTTCGAGGTTCTGCGGTTGGCCAAATACCTTCCCACCCAGAATTTTGCGATCGATGTTACCGTCGGCGCCCACCACATCGCGTCCGAAGGTGTCGACGACCTCCGCAAATGCGACCGTGCCGGGCTCGTAAACCCGATGCCCCAGCAGATCGGCATCGATGACGTATGCGCCCAGCTTCTCGAGGTGTTCGGCAGCGGTCGACTTTCCGCTGGCTATACCCCCGGTGAGACCAATGACGGTCAAATGCTCGCCTCTTCAAGAACCAGTGAGCGCGGATAATAACGGAACCGCTTGGTGCGAGTCGCGTGGTACGGTACTTCCTTTGAAAATCAGCCGGTGGCGGTAGTGGTGCACTTGCCCGTTAAAGTCACGTTCATTCATCCCGACGGTCGTCGCGAGACCCGGTTTGCGCCCGTGGGTGATTCGGTCATGGATTGCGCGCTCGACAATGACGTGGCCGGCATCGCCGCTCAGTGTGGAGGTGGCTGTACCTGTTCAACCTGCCACTGTTATGTGGAAGCTCCCTGGTTCGATATGTTGCCAACGCGGATAGAAGATGAACGCGAGTTGCTGACCTACGTCGAGGACCGTCTGGAGAACAGTCGGCTCACTTGTCAGATCTATCTGACGGAAGAACTTGACGGAATCGAGATCAGCATCCCTTCTCGTGACTGGACGTGAGGCGCCTTCAAACCTGGTCGGATACGCCGCGTACGAACAACGGTTCGATGCCGAAAGTTTCCGTATCGGCCACGAGCTCATCATCGTCCGGTTTGGTCACCGCAACGTTTGCCGCCGCGAGGACTATTGGCAGCAAGGTTGCGTCGCTGGACGTGTTGAGAAAAAGACCGGGCCGCGAAAGCACATAATGCACGGCTCGATTCAGCGCGTCGCCGGGATCGAGGGGCTTGTACCAGCTGAAACGTTTGCCATCGTCTTGTTCCTGCCAGCGCCGGCGGGCGATGGCTTTTATGGTCTGCATAGCCACGCCGCGCTCGCGGCAGAGGCGGTAGAGCGCTTCGAAATCGTCGGCGTATTCGCCCTGCATCATTGAGAAGCTGTAAGGCAGCAGTACCGAGTCGAAGGGAAAACGCTCGAGGCTCGCAAGGTGCCGGGCGGCAACCTGGGTGCCGTGACCGGTTACCCCGATAAATCGCACCAGACCCGCATCCCGCGCTTCGATGAGCGCCTCGAGGGCGCCCCCGGGACCCATGGCGGTCTGCCACTCGTCTTCCTGGACGAGATTGTGCATTTGAATCAGGTCGATCTGGTTTACGCCCAGGCGTTCCAGAGACTTGTGCAGTTGCTTTTTGGCACCTTCGGCCGTTCGTTCCCCGGTTTTGGTCGCGAGGAAAAAATCGCTTCTTCGAGTGGCGAGCCAGGGCGCCAGCCGCAGTTCCGCATCGCCGTAACTGGCGGCGACGTCTATGTGGTTGATGCCGTACTCGTCCAGGACTTCAAGCACCTTGTCGGCCCGGTCCTGGCGCATGGCCCCGAGGGCCGCCGCGCCGAAGATCATGCGGGTGCTGACGTGGTCGGTGTTGCCGAAGGGTATGCGTTCGATCATCTGTTTTCCCTGAACCTTTCAGATCTCCAATGGGGCAAGCTGGGCTACTTTCGCAGGGTCTTTCCGCCAGACGTCGGAAGCGTCGATATACAGTTCGATGCCGTTGCTGTCGGGATCACTCAGGTACAGCGACTTGGTGACTTCGTGGTCCACCGGGTTGGTGGTGATCCCCTGTTCGGTCAGGTAGCGATGTGCCTCGCGCAACTCGTCCATGGATGTGCCGATGTTGAACGCCACGTGGTCGAGGCCTACCTCCCCTTCGCCCCTGTTTTTGCCGTCACCGGCTACTTCCATCACCGCGAAGTCATGATGATTGCCGAGGGTGAAAAAAGCCATTTTCAGTCCGTTCTCGTCGAAGTGAGCGCACAACGGCAGCCCCAGTATTCCCTGGTAGAACGCTTCTGCTCGAGCCAGATCGGAAACCCTGAGCACCACGTGCCCCAGCGCATTTATCTTCATTACCGTACTCCGTTGATGGCGGATCCCATGAGATCCTCGAAATTATGCCGGAAGAAGTTCTCGCGTGCTTCCGGGGAGATGTTTTCCGTGCTCGCCTTGAACCGCCCGTAGGGATTCCGCCCCCCTTCAACATGGGGGTAGTCGGTGGAAAACAGACAGACCTCCGGGCCTGCCTGCTCGATGATCCAGCCCGCGGGTTCGGTGGGGTAGGGGGTTACCCGAACCTGCCGGGTCATGTACTGGGAGGGTTTCAGCGAGAGCTCTTTGAGCCGCTCCTCATGGCGGGCAAATGCCTCGAATGCCGAGTCGAGTTGGCGCATGAATCCGGGGACCCAGACCGCACCCAGTTCGATGACGCCAACCTTCAGCGCAGGGAAGCGGTCCAGCACCCCGTCGAGGATCAACAGCGACAGAGCCTGCATGGGTCCTGCCGGGATTGCCATATAGGAGATTGAGCGGAAGTTCTCGTCACCCCCGTGGAAATCCGCAACCGGGGGTAACCCGTTGATGGCGTGGGCCGCGGGCAACACCCGGTCTGCGAGACCCACATGAAACAGGATCGGCACGCCGGCTTCGCTGGCGCGAGCCCAGACGCCGTCCAGCGCGATGTGACTGGTGGAGTGGTGTTTCGGGCAGGCCGAGGGGATCAGTAACGCCTTGATACCCATCTCGATGGCTTCTTCGGCGGCAGGGGATGCCCGTTCCAGGTCCGCCAGTGGAACGTAGCCAACCGGTAACAGTCTGTCATCCACGGAACAGAAGGATACCTGCGCGCGGTTGGTGGCACTGGCGGTAGCGTAGAGCACATCGAGGTCGTCCTCATGTTCCAGTCGTTCCAGCAACACGTTGAAATAGGTTGGGAAAACGAGTTGACTCGCGACCCCGATGAGGTCCAGTACCCGGGGCCTGTCTTCGCGGCGGGTTGCGCCGATGGCCCGGTAGTTCTTCCGCGCCATCACGTCCCGCGAATCGGAGGCTCGGAACTCGGCATCGTCCTGGAGTCTGGCGGCGGTAGCGAGTTCCGCGTTGCGTTGTGTGCCGAAATCCGCATCAACCAGAGCCTGGACGCGGGAACTCAACCGCGAGGTGAGATGGGGTTTCAGCCAATCCGCGGTTTCCATCACGTGGGTATCCGCATCGTGCACCACCCGATCTTCTATGTAGGCCATGGGTGTCTTCCTCAATAAGCTTCCAACCGACCGAAGGTACCGCGTTCTCGTTTTCCAAGGCAAGGGCTGATCCAGAATCCTGTCAACGGGTTTGCGCGTCTCAAGGGTAGGATTGTTATGATGACGCTCTGCAGGGACACAAGCCATGAATCGTCTGGAGAGGGGATGAACAACCTGCCGGGTTCCCATCGAGTTGCACTCACCATCCTGGGTTTTTCGCTCGCGATGTTCGCGACCAATTCGGTATTCGGATATGCGGGCGAACTGCCCAGATACCTGGGCTTCGATCTCTCCCCGAACGGTGCGCGCCTGCTGATGCTGGTCGAAGGACACGAAGGTTACGAGTTGTCGGTTCTCGATCTGGCCACCTTTGAGCCGCGGCTGATTTATCGGCCCGGGGCGGACGATGGCGCGCTGAACTGGTGCCGCTGGGGAAACGATAAACGGATCGTCTGCTCGCTGCGTTTTTACAAGGGTATCTGGCGGGCCGGGCAGGTGATCCATACCCGGCTGATCGGGTTGGATCACGATGGTGGGAATCTGCTCACCCTGGTTCCCGGAGTTCGTAATGTGCACCGCCGGGACCTGCGCTGGGATGCACAGGTACAGGACCGGGTAATCGCCTGGTTACCCGAAGATCCTGAACATATTCTTCTGCAACTCAACCGCGATCGCCCGAATCGGCCGGGCGTCTACCGTCTGAACATCTATGACAACAGGTTGTCTCGGGTCATGAGCGCACGCAGCGCGGTGCGGCGCTGGTTCGTTGGCAACGACGGTAATCTGCTGCTGGCATTCGGTTACGACCGTGAATCGAACCCGCTGATGTTTCGGGTCGAGGGTCAGCGTCTTCGACCCATCGATACCAGGGCTTTTGCGGGTGAGTTGCCACCGTCACCGTTGGGTTTTTCGTTGGATGGCCGGTATGTCTATCTGAACGCTACCAATGGGGGCGATCGTCACGGGATCTACCGGGTTCGGATGAGCGATGGCGGTGTGGACGGTACGATCTTCGAAGACCCCGAATTTGACGTATTCGGCCAGTTGGTGCTGCATCCGACCAGTGGCGAGCCTGTCGGGTTGCGCTACTTGCGCCATCATCCCACCACTGTCTGGTTCGACGAGTCGTTCGAGGGAATATTCGCCGATCTGGCTGGGATGCTGCCTGGCAAACATTTCGACCTGGTGAGCGCGGACCGCGACTATTCCAGAATGGTCGTGACGAGTTACGGGGGTATTGCCCCGAGACACTACCTCTATGACCGGACCGACGGCAGCCTTCGTTTGATCGGTTATCAGTACCCCGAACTTACCCACGCTTTTATTGCCGACCTCGAGCCGGTGACCTACGAAGCCCGGGACGGGTTGGCCATTCCCGGATATCTGGCACTGCCGGAAAATCCCGAGGGAGGGCGTTTGCCTGTCATCGTGTTTCCTCACGGCGGCCCCTACGATCGCGATTCCGCGCAGTTCGATTATTGGACACAGTTTTTCGTCGGCCTGGGTTACGCGGTTTTGAAACCCAATTACCGGGGTTCCATTGGTTACGGCCAGGTTTACATGCGTGCGGGGTTTCAGCAGTGGGGGCTGAAAATGCAGGACGATGTCATGGACGGTCTCGACTGGCTCGTGGAAGAGGGCATCGCCGACCCGGAACGGGCTTGTCTCGTCGGGTCGAGTTATGGGGGTTATATGGCGCTGGTGTCCTCCTTCAAGGCGGTGGGGCGCATTCGCTGTGCGGTCAGTCTTGCCGGCATCAGCGATCTGAGACGAACCGTGGTCCGGATGCAGAGCTTCGACCTGGTGGAACGAAACCGATCGCGGATTCAATACGGGCCGTCACTGCTTCTCAATTCACCCTTACATCAGGTACGGCATATTGGTGTGCCGCTGCTGATCGTGCACGGAGATCTCGACAGCATCGTGGGTGTTCGTCATTCCCGTGACCTGGCTCGTGCCCTGGCCGCGCACGACAAACCCTTCGAGTACCTTGAGCAGGCGGCGGGTGACCACTACCTGAGTGCGCGCTGGCAGCGGATGGAGTTTTTCGCCACCATGGGCCGTTTTCTGGAGACCCACCTCGGCGGCGCTGAACATCGGGTGGAGAGTCGGCCAGAGGGTTGATCGTGGTTGGTAGCGGTTGCTGGTGGTTGATAGTCGTTGCTAAAGGGTATTGATCTTGCCGGCGGGGGGTTATGGAGGCGTGGCCCGATGTTTGGTGAAGCGAACTGCCGGTGACCGGCACCGGGACCTTAACTCGCCCGGATATAATCAGTAATATTTATATATAACAGTAGGTTACAGGATATTCTTACTACAGTTTCAATGTACCGCTTCTCCATGATTTCTCCGCTGAAACACAGGTTTTTTGTGTCACATTGGGGCATCGTCGTCGTAGGAGGTCCGCGATGCGTTACATTGTGCTGGTACTTGCTATTTTCGCGTGGATGCCCGCGGAGGCTCTGGAACCCGCTTCCAGCGTCAAAGTGGAATCCACCTATTCTTTCGGAATTGCCAAATACAAGCTTGATCAGAAAACCAAAGTGACCGGCTGGAGAGTCGCCAAGGGCTGGTATTTCGGCCGTCAGCGTGGCGCCGATTCCGGATTGTCCCTGGTATGGCAGCACAAGCAAGATCAACTGAGCTTCTCCAAAAACGGGATTCGACTCACCCACCGATTCTAAAGCGGGTTCCGGCCCATTCGTGATCAGGGCCTGATTAATGCGACTTTACTTCATACTTTAGAATCTTCTTCTGCGCGTTCATTCGGCAATTTCCCTGTCCGGAACCTCTTCGAAACCGTATCTCATGACGCTCCGTATGGACGTACGGTGCGGAACGTCCCATCCTCTGGGAAATTTACTCAGGAGACCGGGATGTCGGAACTCGTCGCGCTGATGGAAACCAGCAAAGGGACCATTCGCCTCAACCTTTTTGCCGATCGTGCGCCGCTGACCGTGGCTAATTTCGTCAATCTTTGTCAGCGGGGTTATTACGACGGTCTGTCCTTTCATCGGGTGATCGCGAATTTCATGATTCAAGGCGGCTGCCCACTCGGTACCGGTAGCGGAGGTCCCGGGTACCGGTTTTCCGACGAGTTCAGTCCGGAACTGCGCCACGGTGCATCCGGCAGGCTGTCCATGGCCAACTCTGGTCCGGGTACCAACGGTTCCCAGTTTTTCATCACCCATGTGGCGACACCACATCTGAACGATAAGCATACGATCTTCGGTGAGGTCCAGGATGCGAAGGATCAAGCCGTCGTGGACAGCATCGGACAAAGCGATAAAATTGTCGGTATTGCGATCGAAGGGGACAGCGCAGCGCTGTTGGAGAGTCAGGCAAACCAGATTGCCGAGTGGAACGACGTATTGGGGGACTGATTCATTGTAAGGAGACGGGGGTGCGACCGATCATGAACAACAACTCGCTGCTGGTAAGCGTGATGCTTTTGAGTGCCTGTTACAGTGCAGGTGTCAACGCCGAGATCGTCCGCGAAGAACGTGCTGTATCGGGTTTTGAGGCGGTTGAGGTATCGGGCGCGGGCACCATCGAACTCACTCGGGGAAGCAGCGAATCCCTGGTCATTGAAGCCGATAGCGATGTTCTGGATACCATCGAGACCCGGGTGGAAGATGGTGTGCTGCATATTGGCCGGACAACCTGGTCGTGGTTCACATTCGGCCGGTCGAAACCCATTGTCTATCACCTGCAGTTCGAAACGCTCAACAGCCTGGGGTTGTCAGGCAGCATCAAGGCCGTGGCGGATTCGATGACCGGCGATCGTCTGAGCATCAGGGTAAGTGGATCCGGTGGGTTGGTGATCGAAGAAGTGCAGGCGAAAGAGTTTAAACTTTCCACCAGTGGTTCGGGATCGATCAACGTCAAATCCCTCGAAGCAGACGATTTTGATGGACGCATCTCCGGTTCCGGCAGGATCGACATCGGCGGTC
>JAPUJX010000212.1 GCA_027295975.1 Gammaproteobacteria bacterium | reverse complement strand
GAAGTTCGTTCCGGTGTACGGCCAGAACTTCAATTTCTTGCGATCCCAAACGAGTTCAACGAGACCGTCGGGTTGCTGGGGTTTGCTCGAGGAAACCTGGGGACTGCCGAGGCTTCGAGTGGCGCCGGTGAAGACGGACTCATCGACCGAGACGGGATTGTCCTTCGAACAACCTGCGAGACCCATCATACCTGTGACGACGAGTAAAACGACGGCAAGAACACGATCGTTACGTTTTGTCATGACCTTTTCCCCCCGGTGAGTTGGTGAGACTGAACGCTGACGCATCTCTACTTCCTACCATATTGAGGTTGATTAGTCAACGCTTAACAAGCTGTGTCGGATCTGGTCTAGACATCAAGAATTGGGTGGAGCATAACGGTGACTTCGAGCGTAGTCATCTCCAAACGCGCAATAACACTGCCAGAAGCAATATCAAGTACGGACTGAATCGGTTGCCGCAACCGTCCAAAAATACGATAAAATTGACAGCAGCATGAAAACAGACAGCACGGGGCGACTTTCTGTTCCGGCCCCTCGCTTTGATCCTTCATGGGTCCAGGCAGACGAATCATTGTGCTCCGTCGTGTGCGCAGAAGACGTGTGCGACACCTTCGGCTTCGAGACACTTTGACGAAACCTCAGATTGCACTTTCTGGCACCTAAGTTGATCGGAAATCGAGGTCGCCTTCTGTTTGGTCAACGGAGCAGTGGTAGTGCCGCCTCGGCGTAGGCTACGTAGCCCACGGCCAGCGGATGGCTGTCGACGTCTTCGGCGTACACCTGAGTCGCTGGGAGTCTGCTCGACAGCGCCGCTCGCGCGGAGGCCGTGGATACTCCGATCCTGCCAAAGAATTGCCGGTAACGCTCGATCAATGCGCGTTCTTCTTCGACCAGCTCGCGAATTTCGCGGTAGTGGGGTGTGGCGGGCGAGAGCATATCAAAGACCGCGTTTTCCTTCGACGGGATGAAGAGTATCGAGAGCTTCACGCTCTCCCGCCGTGCACGCTCGGCCATACGTTTGAACAGAATTTGAGCCGCATGGTCAGCGGTCCGCACGGCGGGGGTGTCGAGGTCCATCAAGCGGTGACGCATCGTTAGAAACGACGATTGAAGGTACGTCCGCCGGCTGCCATACTGGAGCACCGACGTGCGTGCGCTCTCGTTTCCTGCTAGTCGTGTCTCGAGTGGATACCAGATGTGGTAAATCAACGCACTTCCGATGGCGGTCGACTTTAGTCGATCCACGAGCCGCGCGGCCCACGATGAAACAAACCGGTCCCCCGGACCGCCCTCCGGGCACCCGTCTTCGATCCCTTCCTGCCGGAGAGTTTCACGCCAATAGGGACGTCGGGCGAATTTGCAATATCGGCCAAAATCGTTTGCCAGAAACAGGCCGACGACGACGTGGTCGGGACGATACTTCTCGAGTGCTTGATCGAACAGGAACGCATAATGGAGAATCCCATACCCACCGACGCCGTAGTTATAGACGTTGAGATCAGCCATCCGCCCCAGTATGTACGGCCACGACTCCGCCGACGAGACGTTCTGACTGTAGGTGTGCGAATCACCCAGCGTGACGAGTTCGATGTCCTCGCGATCAGCCTGTCCGTCCGGATTTCGAAAGCCAAATCTGTCGATCCCGGGGTACAGGGGGGACACCACGTAGCCAAGGGCCTCGTGGACCTGACGGTTGGAACCTTCACCGTGGATGGGAAGGGGGGTCGCCACGCGCAACCCGACCTCCAGGATCGCCAGCCCCAGGAGGACGGAAAAAGCAAAGAGCATTAGATTTGTAACTCGAGGACGCCGCAGTCGCGTCATAGCTGCTCCAGCTATTTGTTGACCGTGGCACAACGCTGACCTGGTATCCTTGAAGGCCGTGTCCGCTGAAAGATCTCCGCGGGTTCTTTGGATCGAATCGATCGCCGCATGCGGCCAGTGTATGGCGCATGACGCTACATGTCAACGCTCGATTGCCTGTCCCTGACTAACAAATCACTCTCAATGGATGATTGATCTGGTGCCGAGTGGGTGCGGGACGCAGGACTGGAAAAGTGAATTTGACACGTTAGTATTTTCGCCCGTATAGTTCAACTGATCGTCCGCTAACCTCGACGGCGGCTGACACCGTCGCAATAATATGCAAAGGATGACCAATATGCGCACGATGACTTGTAGAATCATCCTTGTCGCCGTGGTCTGCCTGACCGCCGCTGTGGATTCCGTGCCTGCCGAGAAGACCGTTGAGTTGCAACGCACACCCAATCGAGGGATCCAACCCAAGTCGGTCACGGACGCATCGGGATCGGTCCATTTGATTTACTACCGGGGTGAACCGACGAAGGGAGATGTATTCTATATTCGTTCGAGCGGGAGCCGTAAATTTACTAAACCGGTGCAGGTAAACAGCACTCCGGGCAGCGCCCTTTCTATGGGCACGATCCGTGGAGCTCAATTGGCGATTGGGCGGGAACAACGTGTTCACGTCGTGTGGAACTCGTCTACCAGATCCCAGATGAAGCCGCCGCACCCCATGCTCTATGCGCGCACCCGCGACGACGGGAGCGGTTTCGGTACCCAACGAGTCGTATCGAACGATTGGGAGGTCGATGGCGGCGGGGCCGTAGCGGCGGACGGGGATGGAAATGTTTATGTGATGTGGCATTCGGGGCCCAGGGGTTCCGAAGAAAAGGATCGTCGGATATACCTGCGACGTTCGACGGATGACGGGGCAAGTTTTGGGCGGGAGCAGGTGATTAGCCCGCCGACAACCGGAGTGTGTGGATGTTGTGCGATGCAAGCAATTGCTGATCGCGACGGAAATCTTTACGTCGCCTATCGTGCCGCCGGCAACAACGTCCATCGCGATATCATCCTACTG
>JAPUJX010000211.1 GCA_027295975.1 Gammaproteobacteria bacterium | reverse complement strand
CGAGTGGCCGGAGTGGGCCCTCGGCGAACCCGATCTCATCATCGACATTCCGGCTTACGAAATCCCGGCTACGGGCGTGGTCGATTATCAGTTCCACACCGTGAAAAACCCCCTCGACCACGACGTGTGGGTGCGGGCGGGCCAGATCATGCCGGGCAGCAGGGCAACTCTGCATCATGTGATCACGCGCTTTTTCGTCCCCGATCCCAACGCCAAAAGCGAACGGCGTTTAGGCCGGCGGGGCGGGGGACTAGCCGGTTATGTCCCAGGTACCTCAGGCAGAGTGTATCCGGAAGATACCGGTACGCTCTTGCCGGCGGGCGCGTCGCTTCGTTTTCAGATGCACTACACGCCGAATGGCAAAGCCGTTGTAGACCACTCGCGCATCGGTATTTACTTCCACGACGAGCCACCAAAATACAAGCTCGCCGGAACCGCCCTGGTGAACACCAAAATCAAGATTCCGGCAAACACCAAAGCGCACACCGAGTCGAAGTCAATGACACTCAAACGCGACGTGCTTCTCTACAGCCTGTTGCCCCACTCGCACTTCCGCGGCACGGCTTCCAACTTCATCGCCTACTACCCGGACGGCACCGAGGAGATTCTGCTTTCAGTACCGGCTTACGACTTCAACTGGCAAACCAGCTACATACTGGAGGAACCGAAGGTGCTTCCGGCTGGGACCAAAGTGGTACATAGCACGACATGGGACAACTCCGCGCAGAATCCGGCAAATCCGGATCCGAACCGCGAGGTACCGTGGGGACGGCAATCGTGGGATGAGATGCTGTTCGGCGCTATGTCGTTCCGTTACCTGGACGAGGTCGAGGGCGACAGTGCAGTTGGCGTTGCCCAATTCCAGGGGACCGCCGGCAGCGAATAGTTCTGAGGAGGTTGGGCCCGCCAAGCGGGCCCAACCGTCTGAAATTCCGTCTCATTCATACTGCTTAATCGAATCCCCATAGGCGTGTAGCTGTTCAAACGCCTGTTTCGGATTGTCATTAGCCAGGTTGAGCAGCATCCGCTCCACCCCGTTTTCTTCCAATACGTCGACGAACTCATGTGTCGGGGTCAGGCCCATTGCCGTGATGGTGGTCCTGGTTCTGCCCAGTTCATCCTCGAGCCGTCGGGTTTGATCAACCATCTCCGGCAACGCATCGAGGGGTGTCAGCTTGTTGCTGAGGGAATCATCCCACTGCGGCGCCAGAACCGGCAACCAGCCATCACCCAGGCTGACAACCCGTTTGAGGATATTCGGTCCGGCTCCGGCAACAAGTATCGGTGGGTGAGGCTGTTGTAAACCGTACCGAGCACGGCGAATCAACTGTGCCAAGGCCGTGGCGACGCTGGATCGGTTATCCGATGGGCGTTTCGTATACTCCGTGGCTACGGGAATGTGAGAATGTTCAGACACGAAGAAAGATTCGAAACCTTGTTTTTCCGCCTCGATGGCAATAGCAATCGCCGATGCACCAAAATGGGTGGGGAAAATACTGACGCCAAATTTCATGCGAAAACCTTATTGCGATACAGGTCGCCTGTGGAATGATAAAATTCTGCACGACGACAACATCACTGTACGGATTGCTCCTGTTGACGCAATGTCTTACCCATCCATCACTTCAATTTCCGAATCACAATGACAGACTCCTCTTACGCCAGGCTCGAACGTCTCGGACGGGTTCGACTGTCTACCCACTTCTTCTTTCGCGAATTCCTGCACAGCGAAATTGCTCAATTCTACGGGCTCACCAACGCTCCGGGTGATGCGGACCTTGCGATCGCCGCCGGCCGCCGGCTTTGCGAGGAGTTGTTGGAACCCCTGCAGGAGACTCTCGGTCGCATCTCCATACGTTCCGGGTTTCGTTCCTGCGAAGTGAATGCGATCGGCAACAAAAACGGCCACAACTGTGCAACTAACGAAAAAAACTACGGCGGCCATATCTGGGATCGCCGGGATGCACAGGGCAATATGGGGGCGATGGCCTGCATCGTCATTCCGAATTTTACCGATCATCTCGAACGAGGTGGAGACTGGCGGGAGTTGGCGTGGTGGATCCACGACTCGTTGCCATATTCGTTTCTCGGGTTTTATCCGACGCTTGGTGCGTTCAACATTCGCTGGAGCGAGGCGCGGTTACATCGCATCGACAGTTATATCTCACCAAAAGGCACACTCACCAAACCCGGTATGGCGAACCATGGTGGTTCACACGCCGACCATTACACCACGTCGCCACTTTTCCGGATCGACGCACCAATCGACTGACCCTGGTCAACGCGAAAACGTACTCGGCGAAGATTTCTAAGCTTCGAATGCCGCTGCTATTTTTCTCCGGTGGATGGCCGTTCGGCCACCCCACAAGGTCGCCGCGAAACTGAGGGCGGTCAACCCGAGAAACTCGCCGACATCATAAGCGTCCCACGCCATCAACACGGCAATCAGGAAAGTGATCACACCAAGCGCGATCGGATTCGTCAGATCCACCCCATTGGAAACCCGAATGCAGACGTAACCCCCCAGCACCGACATCGCCAACCCGAATAAAGTAGAGACACCCCCAAACAGGCTGAACGTTTCGCCATTGGACATGACCTGCTCGACTTCCTCCGGATTCATCCCCTGGCCCGCCAGCACCAATACATAAATAAAAGCGAGTACTACGGTGCCAACGGTGGTGCCGGCAAGATCCGCAACGAGACCCAGCACTATTCCCCTGATCGGTCTCTGCTGTGTCCGCCCGGGAAGGTCGAGATTGGAACCCGGAGTTTCATAGGGATTATCAGCCATACAGACCCTTGGTTTTTCCCATGTTAACCCAACGCGTCCTCGAGCCCCGGTTATATCAACTCCAACCGCTCAAGCCAGAGAACCTCACAGGAGCCGTTGCCCGTGTCGGATCGGCTGCGTGAGGTCCGCCAATGCCAACCGTCATCGGCATCTATGTCGACAAGTTGGCCCACGATGCGCACCCGATCGTTGGTTTTCACCCTGGCGAGGGCATTTCTTGCCTCAGCATTGGCCGGAATCATATGCACGTTGGCACTATGGGAGATGACTTCGTTGCGGGAAATCGGCATATGCCGCGCTTGCCAGAAATACCAGCGGTTGCGTTGGCTGATCTCAAAATCGGCAAGGATCGACTCATCGGCCATCGGTCCCCACCCGAGGGCAAGATCCGTGGGCGAGAGATCCGATTCGCGACCCAGGTGATAGTTCTCGCGGGAAAGCACCCGGGCCTCAATCGTGAACGCCTCCACGCTGCGCACGTCGTATCCCGGGTATGCGAATCCCCCATCGGGCGAGGAAACAGCGCCGGTTGATTGATTCAGGAAGAACCAGGCACCCGCCAGAACGAAGGAAACGATAACCAGGGGATGTCGCAACAAATGAAGACACCGACTACCAGCAGACGTTCATTATCATGTCTGGGCAGTAAATTTCCGTGCGCTGTGCCGCGTGTTGGGTAATTCCTGAAAGGGAACGGGCTAATCGGGCAAACCAAGCACTCGTTTTGCAATGATGTTGCGTTGCACCTCGTTGCTGCCACCTGCGATGGAACGTGCTTTGCCCGCCAACCATGCGCGGGTGGTCGCCGTCTCACCGGCGCTGAAATTATCCTTCTCCCAGCCCAGACCATGAGTGCCCATAATGGACACCTGTAACTCGGCGCGCGCCTTCGCAAGATCCGCCCCGTAGAGCTTGAAGATGGAAGTTGCCGGACCCGGTGTGGAACCCGCAGATTCTTCAACCGTGCGCCGTTGGGTCAGACGAAACGCATGTGAATCGATATAGTGCGCGGCGATCTCAGTGCGCAGCACCGGGTCGGCAATGCGTCCGCTGGGATCCCCGACGTATTCACGGGCGAGATCCGAGAGTTCGGCGCCTGTCTCCCGGTTGCCGCCAGTAGCGAGGGTCCGCATACCCGAACGCTCGTGTTGCAGGAGTCTTTTGGCCACCGTCCAGCCCTTGTTGAGCGGCCCTATCAGATCCGCCTTGCTCGCAATTGCATCGTCGAAAAACGTCTCGCAGAAAGGTGATGCACCGGAGATGAGCCGAATCGGCTTCACCGTCACCCCAGGCTGATCCATGGTGAAAAGCAGGAAACTGATGCCTTCGTGTTTTGGTACATCCGGATCGGTGCGCACGAGACAGAAAATCCAGTCGGCGTTATTCGCCGCGCTGGTCCAGATCTTCTGACCGTTGATGACAAAGTGATCGCCCGCATCCACAGCCCGGGTTTGAAGGCTCGCCAGATCGGAACCCGCACCCGGTTCCGAGTAACCCTGACACCACCACACCTCACCCCGGGCGATTTTCGGCAGGTGCCGTTGTTTCTGTTCGTCGGTACCGTATTCAAGCAGAGTGGGTCCGATCATCATGATGCCCATACCCATTACCGGCGCAGGGACACCCATCGCGCGCATCTCCCGGAGGAGGATCAACTCCTGTGCGGTACTCAACCCCGCGCCGCCGTATGCGGCAGGCCAACCTGGTACCGTGTAACCCTTATCCGCAGCGCGCTCCAACCACAGCCGCTGATCGTCCTTCATCGACACCTTGGTGCCGCCGCCGGGTACCTCGGTAGAATCACGGCAGCTTGCCGGGCAATTTTCCTCCAACCAGGTGCGTACTTCTTCTTTGAACGACATGTTGATCTTATCCTTTACCCTCCAGCAGACTCACGAAGGGTTCATCAAACCACTTCGAACGTCAACTTACCGAAATCGGCGTAATCCGCCAGGTAACTGCCCGGCTTCGCCGGATGCATCCTCCCGATTGATCCCGTCATCAACAGGTAACCCGGTTCCAGGTGATATCCCTGCGCGGTGATTTGATTGACGAGCCATAACAGCGCCTGCCATTGATCACCCATGACATCTGAAGCGTTGGCTTCGTGGAGGATCTCACCATCGCGCGAGAAGGCAACGCCGATACCGTTGAGATCCATGGTCTGCCACGCTGGCTCATCGGCTCCCGACAGGAACGCGGCCGAGGCGGCGTTTGCAGCAATGAGGTCGACGCCGGTGGCTTTTGCCTCTCCGAAACCCGGATCGGCAAGCTCAATCATCGGGAAAACGGCATTCACCCGTTCACGAAGCTCAACTACCGATTCCAACGGAGTGGTGATTGTTTCACCGATGCGAAATCCGAGTTCGGTTTCCAGCAGCAGTGTGCGGAAGTTTGTCAGGTCGACCCTGGTACCGATTGTGCAGGCCCCGCTCGAAAAAAGCACTCCGGTGATCGGCATGGCCATGTTAAAAGCCTGTTGGGCGGCGGGTGAAGTGAGCGCGGCCTTGAAACCACATATCGTTTCACTGTCGAGACGGGCTTCGACAAAAGCTTTCTGGACGGCATAGGCGGTATCGACACTTAGATCCGCATGTGTTCGCGAAGGTGGAGGCAGCGGTGCGGCGGCGGCTCGAGCACGCAATAAACTTTGGACGACGTCATTCCGTTCTCGCTCATTCACGACAAATACCTCTCCACATTCTGCTGATCATTTTTCTACGGTAGAAGGCTTTTCGGTTGTTACGTCCTCTATGGCGTACAACTCGTCGAGACCCGCCATGCCAGGCAATTCACGATAGGTGGCGAACAACGTTTTCCGGTCCGTGCCGGTTCGACCCGTATCCTGAAACCGCTTGTAGGCGGTGCGTACGGCTTCGAAGGCCAACACCTGGGCGGTAAACGGATCGATGATCAAATTCCAGCCAAGCGCTTGCCACTCGGCAGGGGGCTTCGCATCCAAAGCGGTGATGGTGGCAAGTGGCGCGCTGAGCGCCGCCCTGGCGTCGCGGATCTGTTGATCATCCGCCGGCATCAACATCAGTACGTCCGCTCCGGCGTTCCGATACGCCTTCAACCGGTTGATGGCGGAAGCAAAACCTTCGTTTTTTACCGCCCCGGTGCGCGCGATGATGAGAAAGTCGGCGTTTCGCCGCGCCGCCGCCGCATGTTCGATTTTTGCCGCCATGATATCGACGGGAACCAGATGCTCGATGCCCCGATGGTGACTCACCCGCTTTGGCGCCACCTGATCCTCGAGTTCGATGGCAACCGCGCCCGCCGCTTCGATCTCCCAGACAGCGCGCGTCACATGTACCGCGTCGCCGAAACCAACACCCCCGTCAACGATGATACCGAGCCCCGAGCGCTGCGTGATCCTGCGGGTAACATCGCAGATTTCGTCGAGGGTGAGCAGCGCCTCGCTGACCGCGTAACTGTATCCAAGGGCTCCGCCGCTCAGATAACCAAACTGGAAACCCAACTCCTCCGCGAGCCGGGCAGTAAGCGGGTCGAGACACAAGGGTGCGAAAACCGTTGCCGGTTCACTCAGCGTCGTTAAGAGAGTTTCGGTTAGTTGTACGGGCATCCGAGTCTCCGCGAGGTAGAGTTGATATGCTACCGCCGAACCAGGGAGATCAACAGAAATCCATGTTCGCCGACGATCTGA
>JAPUJX010000210.1 GCA_027295975.1 Gammaproteobacteria bacterium | reverse complement strand
AGAGAATCAGATCGATCCGCAGGCCGCGTTTGGGATTACGTTCAAATGCGCGGCTTCGGTAATCGAACCAACTGAACATGCGCGAGCTGCCGTTCAGGTGCTGGAGATATGAATCGAACAGCCCCCAGCTCATGAGGGATTCGAGCCAATCGCGTTCCTCCGGCAAAAAACAGCACTTGCCCGTCTGCAGCCAGCGCTTCCGGTTTTCGTCTCCAATACCGATGTCGTCGTCCCCGGGGGCCACGTTCATGTCGCCGGCCACTATCAGGTGTTCGCCGGGGTTGCAGTGCTCTTTGAGATAACGCAGCACGTCGGCGTAAAACAGTGCTTTTGCGGGGAATTTCTGTGGATGTTCGCGGCTTTCGCCCTGGGGAAAGTACCCGTTCACGACATGTATCCGCGCACCGCCGATATCGTAAACCGCGGCAATAAATCGGCGTTGCTGGTCGGCGTCTCGCCACGGCAGCCCCAGTTGAATTTTCACTGGCGCCTGCCTGGCGAATAAGGCGACCCCGTAGTGACCCTTCTGCCCATAGTAGTGGACGTGTTCGTAACCGAGCGCCTTGACGTCATCCAGGGGAAACTGTTCGTCGGCAACCTTGATCTCCTGTACCGCAATTATGTGCGGCTTGAATTTTTCGCCAATGGCTTTCAGCTGATGTAATCGTGCGCGCACGCCGTTGGCGTTGAATGACACGAAGCGCATGGAACCCCCCTCTCCGAAAGCCGTCATATTGTGTAAAGTACGCGCGAATGGCAACCGGCCGCGGGCGCTAACAAGCTAATTCAAAATGAAATCGCAACGTACTGTAAAGTAATGAGAATTAACCTTTTGTCCGCTTACAACTTACTCCTGTCGGGGTCTTTCGCGACCCAGTAGAATAGTGACCCGGGCGCAGTCCGCACGGTCGAGTGAGCGGCCGTGTTCGCTCACGTGGTTTACCTGCATACGGAGTCGCGGAAACCGGAACTTTTGGCCGCGATATTGAAAACATTTCCAGTCAGGGAGATCGGCGGGTGACACCGGAAGCGGTGATTTATCGGTACCTGCACGTTGCGAATACCGAGCCGGTGGAGGTGTCCGAATTTGTTCGTTTGATCGGTACCGATGCCGACCTGCTCGGCCGTTGGCTGACTCTGATGATGTGCCCCGCGTCACCCGATGCCCTGGAAACCGCCCTCAACGAGCTAGATGCAGACTCTCTGAAAAGGTTGGCCGAGGCGCAAGCCTGGTCGGTTTTGCCCGGTTTAGGGACCGCCCGGCTCGGATTCGATCAATGGCGCAACGTGCTGCAAGCCGCGTGCCTTGGCCAGGCGCTTGCCGGATATGTTGGCCTTCCCGAGCTGGAGGCTTTGCGGTGGAAAATCCTGCTGGCTATTTCCGGTGTCAACCTGGACCTGGATCCCGTTGTGGGTGACTTGATTGAATTTCGAGGAACCCCCATCGAGTTATTGGAAGACGCCAGCCCGCTGCTCAAAATATTTGCGGTGGTTGACGCCATGGAATCCACAGACGTTTCCCTGGCGGGTTTGCGGGCCGTGCAATTGCTCGATGTAAACGAAGAGACGTTCAGCGGCATTTGTAATCAGGCCGATAGCGACTGTCAGGCCCTCCTGAACCGGTTCGATATTCTCGATGAAAACGATGTGGACTGGGCTGAGCGGTTCTGGACGCAACTGCAGGTATCCATGCTGGCGGGGCTTTTCTCCGACTGCAGGAACCTCCCCAGCCTGTACGGCGCGCATCGTTTTGCCTCACGCAGCCTGTTCGGGGCAATACCCCTGCTGCTTCTGCTCGATGACGATTCCCAGGCGCTGCAACCGGCTGATTCCCAGGCGCTGCAACCGGCTGAAGGGGGCGGGGTACACATTCGGCTTGGTTCCACCACCAGCGCCATTGCCCAGAGCATGCAGGAAGATAATGTGCTGATGCTGCAAGACTCGCCGCGGGCTGCTGTGGCCGATCGCCAGGTGTTGCGCACGCTGAAGGCGGCAGAAGGATTGTGCGTGCCTCTGACCAGTGACGGTGAGCGAGCGGGGGTTCTCGTTTTCGTGGTGGAAGAGGATGTAGATCACGAGTTTGCCATGCGCATCTATGCACGGGAACTCGCCAGGCGAATAATCGTCTGCAAACGCGAGCGCAGCGATGATATGGCGTTGATCGATCGTTATCGTCAACGCGAGGAGAAACGGCTGCGGGAGATCGTTCACGAAGCCAACAACCCTTTGAGCATCGTGCACAACTATCTGCACATTCTGGAGTTGCGCCTGCAACACGAGCCGAGCGCCCGGGAGCAGCTCAACATGATTGGCACGGAGTTGAAACGGGCCGGTGACATCATTCAGCGGATCAAGGATATCGCAGACCCCGAGAATGACGACTCGGCGGTGTTTGCCGAGTTCGACGTCAACGAACTGGCCCGCAGGATCTTCGAACTGCATCGGGGGTACGCCGAGGATCATCAAGTCACTCTGCACCTCGAGTTGTCCCTCGGCCTGTTGCCGGTTACATCGGATGAGCAACGCCTCAGTCAGGTGTTGATCAATCTCATGCGTAACGCCATCGAAGCCTCGCCTGGACGGGACGTAACCATGTTGAGCGCCGCGGGGGTATTTCGCGAGGGGTTGGAAGGTGTCGAGATAGGGGTACGCGACACGGGTCCCGGCTTACCCCGCGCCGTGCTCGACAAACTGGCCGAGCCGAAAACTTCCAGCAAAGGTGACGGTCACAGCGGTCTGGGTCTGCACATCGTGCATCGGATAATCGGGGAGTTGGGTGGCAGCATCGATGTCCGGACATTGCTGGGGCAAGGTACCGGATTCACGGTTTTCCTCCCCCTCGAGGCGCCTCTTTGATCCGCTTTCAGACGATTACCATTTCTGCTGTTAATGGCCAGGGGGTGTTTCGTAGCTTCGGATTTGACCGACAACCCGACTGAAACGCGAGACTTACATTCGCCTCCCTGGGCATACACGGATTGCAGCGGCCCTGGCTCTCCATTAGCCTGTGCGCCTTTGATCGCTGGAGCAGAGGGTAATCATGAGCGATGCTCGACAACAATTTGTCTGGAACGATCCGTTCCTGCTCGAAGATCAGCTCTCTGAAGAGGAGCGCATGATCCGCGACACCACCCGAGATTACGCCCAGGACAGGTTGATGTCCCGTGTGGTGGAAGCCAACCGCCATGAGCACTTCGATCGTGAGATCATGAATGAGATGGGGGCCCTCGGTCTGTTGG
>JAPUJX010000021.1 GCA_027295975.1 Gammaproteobacteria bacterium | reverse complement strand
CAGATTATCGATGCGGTCGCGATAGGTATCGCACATGGTACCCAGCCCGCCCGAAGTAGTGAACGCCTCCAGACGCACCCCATTGACGTACACGGTTTCGATCCATTCCATCGGCGACGTCCATTTGCGCTCACCGTCTTCAATGACCTCACAGTCGTTGAGGTATTCGTTGACCACTCCTTCCGGTGACCAGTTGAAGGAATACGCGAGCAACCCGGTTGGATGCTGCGGTAACGCACCAACCCGCAGTTTGATCGAACGAATCTCGTCGAACTGTTCCGCCAGGTGGGCGCCGACGATCCCGACAAAACCCGGAGCCAATCCACACTGAGGCGCCATCAATTTATCGCTTTTCTCGCTCAACTCAATGACGAGCCGGGTGGTCGACACATCCTCCGTCAGATCGAAATAGTATAAACCCAGCTCACAGGCGAGACGGGCTACCTCTTTGTTCAGGTGATAGGGAAGGCAGGAAAGCACGGCATCCTGTTCTTTCAATACCCCTCTCAACTCGTTTTTCGATGCCGCCGAGACTTTCGCGAGCTTAAAAGGCACTTTCCGTTCGGGTGGGTGGGTATCAACGCCGGTCACCGCAAATCCCGCATGGTGCAACATGGCTGCAGCCAGTTCCCCGACAGAACCCAGACCGAGCACCGCAATATTATGGATCTTCTTCCCGCTCATGAGCGTTACACCTCGAAATTGATGCCCTGCGCCAACGGCAGCTCCTCAGAGTAGTTGACCGTGACCGTCTGTCTGCGCATGTAGGCCTTCCACGCGTCCGAGCCGGATTCCCGCCCGCCCCCGGTTTCCTTTTCTCCACCAAATGCACCGCCGATTTCGGCACCGGATGGACCGATATTCACGTTGGCGATGCCACAATCGGATCCGCGTTGGGACAAAAAGTATTCCGTTTCCCGAACGTTGTTTGAGAACACGCAAGACGACAGCCCCTGGGAGACATCGTTCTGTAACGCAACTGCCTCTTCAAAGGTTACATATTTCATCACGTAGAGTATCGGAGCAAAAGTTTCCAGGCGGACGATGTCGGTCTGGCCCGGCATTTCAACGATGGCGGGCATCACGTAATAACCGTCGGGATACTCTTCCGCCAGTACCCGCTTGCCGCCACATACCGTGCCCCCTTCCCCACTCGCAGTGATCAGCGCACTTTCCATTCGTTTGAAAGAAGATTCGCCGATCAGCGGGCCAACCAGCACACTGTCGTCCAGCGGGCTGCCGATCTTCAAGCTGGCGTACGCCTTCTTCAGCGAGTCGATCAACGGATCGTAGACCGACTCGTGAACGATCACCCGACGCAGTGACGTACAACGTTGCCCCGCGGTACCAACCGCGGAGAAGACGATTGCGCGCAGCGCCATGTCCAGATCGGCAGACGGAGTGACAATCATTGCATTGTTACCGCCAAGCTCGAGAATGATGCGTCCGAAACGAGCGGCCACCACCGGTCCAACGGCTCGACCCATGTCGGTGGAACCCGTTGCCGAAATTATCGCCACGTCCGGACTCGCAACGAGCACACCTCCCGCAGCCCCATCGCCGATCAAAACTTGAGCCAGGCCCAACGGCGCCTCAGGAAAATTGTTTGCAACCTTGTTGAATATCTTCTGCACGGCGAGGGCCGTAAGCGGCGTCTTTTCCGAAGGCTTCCAGATAACGGAATTTCCCGTCACCATCGCCAGACAGGCGTTCCAGGCCCAGACCGCAACCGGGAAGTTGAAGGCGGTTATCACGCCGCACACTCCCATCGGCTGCCACAGTTCCCGCATGTTGTGGCCCGGGCGTTCCGAGGGCATGGTCAAACCGTAGAGTTGCCGCGAGAGGCCCACGGCAAAGTCACAGATGTCGATCATTTCCTGAACTTCGCCCAGGCCTTCCTGGAATATCTTGCCGCATTCGGTAGACACCAGGCGAGCCAGGGCCTCTTTCTGTTCGCGCAGTTCGTTCCCGAGCAGGCGCACGAACTCTCCGCGGCGCGGCGCCGGTACGTCCCGCCACGAGCCAAAAGCTTCGACCCCCTTTGCGATCATCTCAGCAGCCTCTTGAGGTGTCTGCATGACGACTCGTCCAATGAGTTTGCCGTCGATGGGCGAAACGACGGCTAGATCGCCCTCGTCAAGCTCGCTCGGAGAAAGCCCGACAGCCAGGGTTACATCGTTGTGTGTCATGTTGACTCTCCGTTTAACCAGCCCGAACCATTTCCCGTTGTTCCGGAATCCCCATCGCCAGAACGAAGGGATCCGATTCCTGTCGTTTCAAGACGCTTGCCTTGTCTCGCAGACCGAGCCATCGGTGATTGATCAGTATCTGTAGAACGGGTGGACCCATGATGGTTCCAGGGCCGAGAATGATAAGCCTTTGCGGGGCAAATTCCTTGAGCGCCACCTCGATCGCCCTGGAAAAATCATAGGTGGCAACCACCTGGTGTCCCAGGGTGTATTCGCGCAGCGCATCGAGATCGGACCACGACTGCCATATCTCGCCGCGACCGTCGATCAAAGGCAGTTCGGGTGTCCCGAAATGGGAACGAGGCAACCTTTGCCGAGCCAACTGACCGACTTCCTCGAGCAGGGGCGTATGAAACGCCGAATGGTGCGCGAGACGCAGCGGAAAACGTCCGTCAATCTTCGGCAGCTTTTGTTCCGCGGCACGCAGCGCCCTATCCGTACCCGCAAGCACGATGCTGCCCCCAAGGCGTATGGAAACAAAAAGTTCACCCCGGGCCTGGGCAAGTACCTGCTCCACCGATGCCTGGTGGATGGCGGAAACGCCCCAATTGTCATCAACCAACGGGTAAATCAGCTGTCCACCCACACCGTGTTCGTCCATCAACGCGGCCATGGTTTCCACGAGGTCGACACCCGCGGTTTGAACCTCCACAACACCTGCCGCCGCCAACGACAGATACCAACCCATGGAGTTGCCGGTCACGGCGACAATATCGTAACGATCTCGATCGATATCGAGAAAATCACCGAGCGCACAACCGTAAATCAACCCCGCGGCGTTCTTACCCCTCGCATGGCGAGCCAACGAGAACCGGTCCGCCCGATCGAGATTCGAGATTTCCTCCTGCTGCCGTGCGGTCCGGTAGTCATCGATAGCCGTGAGCAGGTCCGGCTTGTCGTGGTGCCAGCGTTGCAGATAACCGAGTTCACCGGCGTTGTAAGTGCCCCTGCCCGGTGCGATGACGACCGCGGTTTCACGCGCCACGGGGTTTTCCCGCCGACTTCGCGATGAGATCCCGAGACGCCGCAAGAATACCCGCTTCGCTCGGCAATACCTGGTAAGCCGCGATACCGAGGGGAATGAAGCTGTCCTCTGCGCACAAACGTGCAAATGGAACCTTGCATCCGTATTCCACCAGGCCGGTTATCAACTCTTCGCTCAACGACCCGGTGCGCCGACACTCGTCCACGACGAGCACACGTTCAGCCGTTCCGATCGCCGCCATAATCGCTCCGATATCGAGGGGTTTCAGCCAGCGCAGATCGATCAACCGAACGGACACGCCGTCATCGGCGGTGAGCGCTTTTATCGCCCTCCGCGATAAATACGCACCGTTGCCATACGAGACGATGGCAAGAGCGGGTTTGGTACGGCTCCCTTTCCTGCGGCTCTTGCGGGGTCGCGAATCCTCTACGCCCAGTTCGCCGAATGCAACTTCGCCATCGATCTCGTTGAAGGTGAACGACATTCCGCCATCGCCATCGTCATAGAGATCTTTCGCGCCGTAAAGCGCAATGGGTTCCAGAAATACCACCACCCGACCCTGCTCCCGGGCAAGGCGGTAACAGCAACGCAGCATGCGTACCGCATCGTCTCCCCGGGAAGGACAGGCCAGCACTATGCCGGGAATGTCGCGAAAGACGCCGATGGCATTGTCGTTGTGGAAGTGCCCGCCGAAACCACGCTGGTAGGCAAGCCCGGCAATACGGATAACCATTGGATTTGCCGCCTTGCCATCGGAAAAGAAGGAAAGCGTGGCCGCTTCTCCGCGAATCTGGTCTTCCGCATTGTGAATATAGGCAAGAAACTGAATCTCGGGTATGGGAATGAAGCCGTTGTGGGCAAGGCCTATGGCAAGCCCCAGAATCGACTGCTCGTCGAGGGGCGTATCGAAGACGCGCCGATTACCGAACTGCGTTTGCAGCCCTGTCGTGGCTCCGTACACACCCCCCTTCCTGCCGACGTCTTCGCCGAAAACGATCGCCCGCGGGTCTTCGGCGATTATCCCCGCCAACGTCAACGAGATCAGACGTGACAGGTGTTGAGGTGTTTCGAGTACTCTATCGATCCTGGCTGAAGACGGCATGGAGGATCCGAAATTCGATGACAGCTTACCGCTGAGCGCAGACTCGCCGGGTTCAATTGATCGCATAATGGATTTAGCCGACACGAGCTTGGGACGTTCGCACGCTTGATCGGTAATTCGCCGCACGCGCTCGGCGATCTGTAGATCCAGATCCAGTATCGCCCGCGATGTCATCACTTCGTTGTCGATCAACGTGCGCGCGGTTTTCAACAAGGGATCCCGAGCTTCCTCGAGCTTGATTTCAGTGAGCGGGCGATAAGCGCTTTCAACGTCGGAACCGGCATGCCCCATGAGCCTGACCATGTCGAGGTGGAGGAAAACGGGCACTCTCCTCTGCCGCGTCAAGTGTTCTGCTTGCCTCGTGGCCTGTATGACGTCCAGAATCTCGGTGCCGTCGGCCGCGAGATAGTGCAAGCCTTGTTTGTTTTGATAACTACCGGCCACCCAACCATGAGGCGTCGGTACGGAGATGCCAATTCCGTTGTCTTCGCAGATCAACAAGATGGGTAACGGTATCCCTCTGTGCGCCGTCAACGCGGCAGT
>JAPUJX010000209.1 GCA_027295975.1 Gammaproteobacteria bacterium | reverse complement strand
CGTGACAGCAGCCGAACTGATCAACCACGGCCCGGCTGTCGCTGGCCGGGCCCATTTTGACCGTGCCGCAGGGATGGTAACCGCTACCGGAGAAACGCCTGGCCAGTTCCGCAATTGCTTCGTCGTCCGTCGGGCGGGCGGGATCGGGAAAGGTCACCTGTTCGATCAGATCCGCCAGAGCCCCGGTGCGAGTGAACGCAAGGGTATCCTTGAAACACGCAACGAGCCTCGTCACATCACGTTCGTCCTCGCAGAACCGGTTGTCGACGACCGGATTTACCCGCGGATCCGCAACTTCCAGGCGTAACTCACCACGACCGTACTGATATTCGAGTACCGCCGCGATAACAAACTTAGGACTGCCTCCCGGCTTGCCGGAAAAGCTGATCTGTTCGATCTGGAGATCATTACGTTTCTCCGAGCCATCCGCGGTATAACGGAGAATCGTCTGGATCAACGGTTGGTCGAAATCGATGATGGACGGATCTTTGACGATGCAGGCAACGGCCAGTGCGGGATGGTCGGAAAGGTTCTGACCAACGTACGGGCAATCACTGACAACGTCGATGCCAAGGCGCTCCAACCGATCTTTCGGGCCGATGCCGGAGCGCATCAGAATCGCCGGAGACATCAGCGCCCCGGCGCTCACCACAACCAGTCGCGCGGACAACTCGAGAATTTCGCCCGACGAAGTTTCCACCTCGACGCCGGTACATCTCCCCCCGTTGATAACAAGTCGGCGCACAAATGTATCTGCGCGAATCTCGAGATTTGGCCGAATACGAGCCGGTGCCAGGTATCCGACAGCACAGGAGACCCGCAACCGACCGAGCTTGTTCATCGGATGGGGACCCGAACCCCAACCCGATGGGTCGTTGGCGTCGGGGCAATCCGGATAGCCGAGATCGGATGCGGAACTCAGAAATGCCTGGTGCTGAAGCAGGAGTTCGTCCGGAGGATAACGCCGAATAGAGATGGGGCCGGCGTCGCCATGGTAGGGTTCGCGGCCAAAATCCAGATCACGTTCGAGTCGATTGAACGCGGGCAATACCTTCTCCCAGGCCCACTCGGTGTTGCCGAGACCCGCCCACTCGTCGTAATCCTCCGGCATGCCGCGCAACGCGATGGTGGTGTTCACCGCGCTCGACCCACCGGTTACCCGACCTCGGGGAAACGCTATTTCGCGACCCCGGGTCGGCCGGTAGGCAAAACCCCAATCATGGTCCTCATACGAGTTGTTGTGACTATTGACCAGATCGAACGGGGTTTCAGCAAGGTCGGGGTAGTCCGGCCCCGCTTCGAGCAGCAGGACCCGGCTGTTGGGATCTTCGCTGGCGCGAGCGGCGATAGCCGACCCTGAGCTGCCGGCTCCAACCACGATGATGTCAGAAGATGTCATTCGGGATTTCCACCGCAATCAAAGGGGAAGCCTCCGACAAGCTCTCAAGCGGGCACCGGTCCTTCTACCTGCAAGCGATGGATGACCCGGGATTGGTCGGCGTGATCGTGCACCGCAAAGTGTAATACGCTGCGGTTGTCCCACATCGCAAGATCTCCGACTTTCCAGGTGTGGCGGGCCTGAAATTCCGGGCGGATCGAATGCTGGTAGAGGTAGTCCAGTAACGAAACACTCTCCTCCCGGGACCAGTCGGCGAAGCGACGCGTGAACGCCCGGCAGACATACAGCGCGCGGCGTCCGGTTTCATCGTGCACACGCACAACCGGATGTTCCGCACGGGGCGCGGAAGCCGGATCTTCCCCGTACAAACTTGCAAGTCCTTCCGCCGTATGAATGGCTCGCAACTGGTCGACCATACCCTTGAAGCCGTCGGACAAAGCCTCGTATGCCAACTCCTGATTGGCGAACGCGGTATCCCCGCCAAACTCGGGAGTTTCCAGGGCATACAACATCGTCAGTTTCGGGGGTGCGGTGTTGTAGGTCATGTCCGAGTGCCAATGCTGGTTGACGTCTTTGCGTTTGCCCCGATTACGCAGCTCAATGATGTCCGGACAGGCGTCGAGCCCCGCATACGGATGGCGTACGAGGGAACCCCAGCGTCGCCCAAACGCCATCTGGTCCTCGGGCTCGAGCACTTGACCTGGAAAAACCAACACATGATGTGCACAGAAAAGACGGTTGAGTTCGGCCCATGTCTCCTGATCGATCTTGCGTACATCGATGTCTTCGATAACCGCACCCACGGGCGCTGTCAAACGGCGAACTTTCACCTTCGGCCTCTTCCTCTATTGACCCGGATGGTCCCGGTCAGGCTAGTTTAACCAGCAGCCGGCGCTACTGTCCCTGGTAATCTACGGTGTTTCAGAATGTCACTCTGATCTGGCGCGTGTTAACGTTACCCGACGATAGTCCCAACTCCCAACTTCTAACTCTTAACTCTTAGCTCTTAACCAAAGCAACTATCTGCAACTATCGTTCACTCAGACACAAACCCTATTTTTGGAGAGAAAACCATGAGATGTACATATTCACTGGTAGCAGGCGTGACCCTCGCCTTATCGCTATCGGTGGTTTCAAGCGAAATCGCCTATGGGCAGACGGCCGAACCTATTCTGGAGGAGGTTGTGGTAACGGGTTCGAGGATTCGCCAGAATCCGCTCAACCAACCGACCGCCCTCATGAACATCGGCAGCGATCAACTCGACCGTTCGGGAGTCACAAACCTGGGCGACATCCTGCAAGACCTGCCAATCACCGGTTCTGCGCCGAATTCGCAATTCAACGTTCCGGGAAACTCCGGTTTTCCACAGGACGGTGCGGGTATCGGCGCGGGTGGGGTGCAACTTTCGCTGCGAAACATCGGCGCAAAAAGAACCCTTATCCTGGTTGACGGCAAACGCTGGATCGCGGGTTCGTCGGCATCCGGTGTTCCAAGCACGGTAGACCTGAATACTTTGCCTGCCAACGTCATCGATCGCATTGAAATTCTGCAGGATGGAGCCTCAGCGATATATGGTTCCGACGCGATCGGGGGAGTGGTGAACATCATCACCAATGCGGATTTTGATGGGTTTAGACTTGATGTCCAAACCGGTGAATATCTTTCGGACAACGATGGTAGTTCGAGTGACGTGTCTGCGTTGTGGGGTGGCGGCAACGACAGAACGCACTTTGTCGTCAGCTTGAGTTACACCGAAGAAAAAGGCATCGATACCGCCAGCCGCAAGCGCTCCCGGTTTCCAAACCCCGATTCGAACAGCTGTGATATTCCCGGCACTTTCTGTTCTTCGTTTACCCCCCAAGCCAGAGTGGTACTGGGTCCAAATTTTGGGTTTACCGACGTTACCCTCAACGACGGCGTGCTGAACGACGGTGGCGCCAATGTTCCCGTCTTCGATCCGGCCGATCCGTTTGCGGATGATTTTCACGCTTTTTCCGGTGCGGATCGTTTCAACTACAACGGCCCCGGGTTCAATTATCTTCGAACCCCGAACGAGCGGACCAACATATATACGTCGTTGACCCACGATCTCACGGATACGGTACGAACGATCGTTCGCGCGTCTTACACCAAGCGCAAATCGCAGACTAAAGCCGCGCCAGAACCTCTGTGTCTGGGCAACGACTGCGGTAATCGAATCAGCGACAACTTCTTTATTTCAAGCTTGAATCCGTATAACCCATTTGGCGTGGATCTTTCTGTTGCAAATGGAAATCTGGAGTTCATTGGCCGACGGCCTCTCGAGTCCGGACGCCGATTGTTCTTTCAGGATGTCGACAGCTACTTTATCAGCGTGGGTCTCGAAGGTACTTTTGTGGCAGGCGAGCGGAATTTCTATTGGGATTTGACCGGAAGTTATGGCGACAACAGCGGGTTTCAGGAGAAGAAGAACTCACACAACATCGCAAAAATACAAACTGCCATGGGCGACCCAGCGGTGTGCGCCGCGGTACCAAACTGTGTTCCCTTTAATATCTTTGGCGGGCAAGGGCCAAATGGCACAGGATCCATCACCCAGGAGATGCTCGATTTTGTTACCTACACCCAGCGTGATTTCAGCGAACAAACGCTCAAAGACGTTTCGTTCAATATTACCGGCGAAATAATGAGTTTGCCCGCGGGTGAGTTGTCATTTGCCGCCGGGTTCGAATACCGGGACCATGAGGGCTCCTATCGGCCCGACCCCATCGCGGCAAGCGGGGAAACGGCCGGCATTCCCGCCGGACCAACCTTCGGTCAATTTGACGTAACGGAGTTTTACGGCGAACTGAAGATTCCCCTCCTCTATACGAGTTCGCAATTCCTGGAAGCAAACGTCGCGGCGCGTTCGTCGGACTACAGCACGTCTGGTTCCGAATCTACCTACAAGGCTGGTTTCCTGTATAAGCCGATGGATGATTTATCACTGCGAGGCTCAATCTCCACCGGCTTTCGCGCACCCGGAATAGGCGAGCTATTCGGTGGCGCAGCCCGTGAAGACTTCACCTTCACCGACCCCTGTGCCGACTATACGGGTGTGCTGGGTTCGGCAAACGGCGGCCGCGACGTGGCTCAGTCGGCGACGATTCAAGCCAATTGCGCCACCCTTGGCGTTCCGGCCGGACTTGCTCAACTCAACCCGCAGCTCAACGCGGTTTCGGCCGGCAACGAAAACCTGGACGCGGAAACTTCCGACGCCTGGTCGGTTGGCGTCGTATACAGCCCCGACTGGGTTGCGAACATAAGCTGGATCGAGTCGTTGACGGCTTCCATTGATTTTTACGACCTGGAAATTGACGACGCTGTTCAGGGGCGCAGCCCCGCCGACGTCATTACCGCCTGTGTCGACACTCTCGACCCCGCTTTCTGTAGTTCGGTTCCTCGCACCAGCTCCGGTCGGGTAGGCCTGGTCAACAACCAGTTGCAAAATATTGGAACCATCGAAACCTCGGGTTACGATGTGGCATTCAGTTACGCCAGCCCGTCTACCGATTTCGGCCAGTTTTTTGTCTCTGTCAACGCCACGCATCTGTCCGACTACACGGAAATTACCGCAAATGCGGATGGCACGAGCAGTTCCAACGATCTGACGGGAATACACACGGACGAAACCTTCGCTCGGGCATTTCCCGACTGGCGTGCAGTGACCAGTGTCGACTGGATCAAAGAACGTTGGAGCGGCAGCCTCACCCTGCGATGGACGGATGAAATGACCCTGGATTCGGGCAACAAACTGGACTCGGTGATTTTTACCGATGTGCAGGTTCAATATAATCCACCTTTTGCCGACGATGGCTTGACGGTAACAGTGGGTTTGAACAACGCCCTGGATGAAGATCCACCGGTTTGTTTTCCCTGCGGTGTCATCGGCTTGAGTACCGTGTCCCACGATCTGCCAGGGAGAGTCGGATACGTGAGAGTGAGTTATCAACTGCCGGAATAGATGTTGGTTGCTGAGTTGTCTAAAACGGCTCCCAAACGGGGGCCGTTTTTTTAAAGCCCGCAGATATTAACCAGCACCCGACGCGGCTGTCCCTTAGAATCCGCATTCTTTGGAGGGACAGAGGGACAGATGATACTTCAAGGAATTACCGTTTTGGATCTGACGCGTGTGGTGTCCGGGCCGAGTTGCACGCGTACGCTGGCGGATCTCGGCGCCGACGTAATCAAAATCGAACCGCCGGAAGGCGACCTTCTGCGTCGCGGCGTGCCGAAAGCGGGACGAGTGGCGTTGGGGTTCGCGCAACAGAATGCGGGTAAACGTCACCTGAGCATCGATCTGCGAAAACCTGCAGGACGGGATCTCGTGGCAAAAATCGCCCTCAAGGCGGACGTGTTGGTGGAAAACTACCGTCCAGGCGTCGCTGCCCGCCTGGGGTTGGGGTACGAAGACGTACGAGCCGCAAACCCCGATATCGTGTACTGCTCAATAACCGGTTACGGGCAGGACGGGCCCTCCGCCGGACGCCGCGCTTATGCGCCCATCATCCACGCCGAGCTTGGTCTCATTGCTCTCAATGCAAGGGAACGCGGCACCGCGCCTCTGCCGGAAGCGGTCTCTCACGCGGATTTTGCGGTGGGCGCACAGGCGGCAACGGCAATTCTTGCCGCACTGGTGCACAAACTACGCACCGGGGTTGGCCAGCATGTCGATGTGTCGATGGCGGAAACCATGCTCGCAATGAACGAGTGGACAACCGTGGAGGTTGCCGGTGGTTTTGGCGACGAGATCAGCCCGTTTCGTCCAGGGAAGGCGGCAATTCTGCAACTGAAGAATGGCACCTGGATTCAACTGCCCGGAAACCCCACCACGGGTATATTCCGAATTGCCGCCGCCCTCGATAAGCGTGATGAACTCGAAGCACGGGGTTGGCATGGCCCGGAGTCGACCCAGGGCAAGGAGGCTGAGGTCATCAAACTGCTGCAGAGCTGGGCGTTATCGTATGAGTCGATTTCCGAATTCGAAACGGCGCTGGAATCCCTGCGTATACCCCTTGGACAGGTAAAATCGCTCGGCGACACCGCAAACGAGGACTGGGCTGTGGCGCGGGAAGCATTTGTGGAGGTCGACGTGGACGGTGAACAAGTCAGGATTCCCCGTTCCCCATTTCGTTTTTCCGCAGGTTACGTGGGCCCCACTTCGGGATCCTCCCTCCAGGGACATGACAACCGGACGGCGCTGAAAGAACTGCTCGACCTCAACGACGAAACCCTCGATGCGCTGGAAGCGGAAGGGGTACTGCTCAGCCCAGAGTAGTTCGTGGCGAGCCGCTGGATGAAAGAAACCACGCAGGGCGCTAGCACCAGATAGCAAGGTTTCTCAATTACTCACACATAAGCGACGGTTTCTTGCCGCTGTATGGAACAACAGTGACTTTCCGCGGAAGATGAGTTGATGAAATAAAAGGCCATGGCTTCCCTTACGTGGTTAGTGTGCTCATCGCCGGTTTCCTGCGTGTCGTTACTCGAATTGATGTACGACCCACCAACTTCAACCGGTCGACCATCGGGTCGAGCAAAATAACGACTGCCATCATGTCTTTTTGCGACAGTGAAACCCCCTTCGTGGACGAGACGGTGATGGTGACTGCACAACAGGGTCAGGTTATCGAGGGAGGTCTCTCCTCCTTCCGCCCAGTGTTGGATGTGGTGTGCATCGATCCACCGTTCATGGGTGCAACCGGGAAAGGTGCAGGTACGATCGCGGGCCAGCAACGCACGGCGGATGGCGGTAGGAACGGTACGTTGTTTACGCCCTACGTTCAGCGGTTCACCCTGAGCATCGGTATGGATGGAAATCACACTGCCGTCACAACACAACCGGCGTACGGATTCGATGGGGTAATCCGATTCGCCTCCTACATCAGACAACAGAGCAGCGCCGTCCACGTGTACCACCACCTGAGTGTGATCGGCACTCGAGCCTCCCCGTTTACCTGCCAGGGATGTTTTAGCCATCATCACCAGGGCATCGGCCCCTCGAGTAAATAGACTCTGTTCCTCCACATCGAACATATCGGGTAAACCACTGGCCACCTGCTCAAGGGCTTTCAAGACGAGTTCCAGCTCTTCTCGTGCAAGCTCCACCGTCAACGTCCCACTACCGTCCTCTCGGAAGTGCCGGGATAGCGATCGGCCCCCATGGACACGGTTGGCATCGGCACTGGATTCAGATCCACCATTACGCAGCCGGCGGCAGTAGTTCTCGAGTTGGGCCGCCGTTGCACCCAGGGCATAGTCTAAAAGATGCGTTTCATTGATCTCGCGAGCAGGGATTCCAATGACCGTTTTTTCGACGAGCCATTGAGATCCGCTCCGGTTGGCTACCCGCTGGCAGGTGGCGCAATAACCCGCTGGGAAGACCATATGGCCTGATCGCAGTCGACCACCGCACCGAAGTGTCGAACCAGTTGCTGACCTGCGTCGCTACCGAAGAG
>JAPUJX010000208.1 GCA_027295975.1 Gammaproteobacteria bacterium | reverse complement strand
GATGCAGTCGACGCGATATCACCCCAAATTTTCCGCGGCAATTTGCTTCGCACCGACATGTTCGTGACATTTGATGCGTGATCCCAGGTGCTGGCGGGATGTGGGATCAGCAGGTTAAGAGGTTAAACAGAAGGCGCCCCGGTCAAACAAACCGGGGCGCCTTCAGAATCCAGAGGATCAGCGGCTATTTGTCAACCAGCATGAACGCTGCCGAACCGCGACCGCCCTGGTCACCCGTCACAGTGACCGCGATCACTTCGCCCAGGGGGTAGCCAGCGATATCAACGGTCAGTGAGAACGCACCGTTGTCGTTGGCTGCCAGGTCAGACGTGTTGTCTCTCGATCCCAGCGTGCCTGTCAGAAGAATATCGAATCCACCCTTCTTGGCTGCGACGGAGAGCCTCTCTCCCTTGCGAAAACCACCACCGATAAAGGTGACTGTTGCCGAGCCGTCGGATGAAGCGATTATCCCGGTTGCAGAACCGGCAGCGTCCGTGACGATGACTCCAGCAACGCTGGTCGTGCCATCTTTACCGGCAGGACCCGTGGCTCCCGCATCACCAGCAGCACCCGTGGCACCAGTGGCGCCGGGGTTACCCGGGTTGCCAGGTTCACCAGCGTCACCGGGGTTACCCGGGTTGCCAGGTGCACCAGCCTCACCGGGTTCACCGGGGTTACCGGGGTTACCGGCCGGACCGGGTTCACCGGGCGCTCCCGGGTTGCCGGGGTTACCGGGCGCACCGGGCGCACCAGCGGCGCCACGATCACCCTGACAAGCGACCGCCGCCATCAAGGCGAACATCGTAACAATCAATAGGAAGACCTTTAGTCTTCCGCGGAGCAGACCTGTCATTGGGCTCCGTCCTCCAGTCTTATAATTGAATACCCGTGCCGAGAGCGGCGGCAAAGCCCAACTCGTTCGGAGATGAGCTTAATTCCCACGCGTTACGCGCAGATCGCTACCGCAGCATGTGGCGTTCCGAGGGCCATCTTATTCGGGAATTTTCTACGCTGTCAAGCCGATCAATATAGGGTTACGAGGCGTTTTTCACGGTAAAGGTCCGGCTGTCGGCTACTTTCTTCCGGGTTGCACGGGTGAAAATGAGCCAGTTTTGTACCGGAACTCTGTTCGGCGTTCAAACAAAAATCACCGACAGGAACAGCGCCCGTAAGCGCATGTTAAAACGCTGGCCTTCGTGATATTCTTCTCAGGTTGCGAGAGCACAGAACGAAATCGAATTTCACAGAAGAAGTACAAATCTCAAAATCCATTTGTTCGGATTACCGGTAACGATAGCCGGGTATTTGCATCTAGGAAAGCTAAAACTTGGACCAGTCAGAACGTATCGCGGTCATTGAAAAATACCAAACTCACGAAACCGACAGGGGTTCACCGGAAGTTCAAGTGGCGCTGCTAACAGCTCGGATCACCGAGTTGACAGAGCACCTGCGCGAGCACAAACACGACCACAGCACCCGACGTGGGTTACTGAAATTGGTCGGCCAGCGTCGCCGTCTACTCAACTACCTCAATGGTGAAGACGTCGATCGCTACCGCAAGCTCGTAAGCAAGCTCGGTCTCCGAAAGTAAGCAGGCGTTGCTTCCGCGGGTGCATCGTATGCCGGGAATATCCGAAGACAACGGAATTTCCTGGTTCGGCGAAAACTGAGTTTACGGGCAGGGGTTTAACATCTCCGCACACGCTGATCTGCAAAGAACTGGCACTGCCCCAGGCTCACAGGTGAACCGGCGCCAGATGCACCCACGGTAAATGGCATCATCCGGGCTCCAGCCTGATCAATCACCCACAGGCCCGGGAATAGACAAGAAAAAACAGTACGTAAAAGTAAAAGAAGAAATAGAAAAATGATTAACAAATTTGAAATGGAAGTTGGCGGCCGGGTCCTCGAAATCGAGCATGGCCGAGTAGCCAACCAGGCCGGTGGGGCTGTGACGGTCCGTTACGGCGACACCATGCTGCTGGCAACCGCCACAGCCTCTAAAAAATCCCGGCCCGGTGCAGATTTTCTGCCCTTGACGGTCGACGTGGCTGAAAAAGCCTACGCAGCCGGCAAACTCCCGGGGGGGTTTTTCAAACGAGAGGGCCGACCCAGCACCGAGGCGATCCTCGCTGCCCGGATGATCGACCGACCGATTCGGCCGCTATTTTCAAGGACCATCCACAATGAGATCCAGATCATCATCACGATCCTCGCAACCGACAGGGTCAACCCATACCCGGCGCTGGGCATAGTCGGGGCGTCCACGGCCCTCGCCATTTCGGATATCGCGTTCAACGATCCGATTGGAGCATGCGTGATTGGCCTTATCGAAGGCGAGCTGGTTGTAAACCCCACGTACGAGGAACTGCAGACCAGCGACCTGGAACTGCTGGTCGCCGGCACAGGCGACGCCACCATGATGGTCGAATCCGGAGCCAACTTCGTGGCCGAGGATGTGCTACTGGATGCGCTCGAACTTGCACAGGAAGTCAACGGCGCCATCGTAGAACAGATCCAGGAAATCCAGGCGAAAGTCGGTAAGGAAAAATGGGAAGCCCCCGAACTTTCCGCCGAAGAGAACGCAGCCGAAAAAGCGACACGGGAATTACTCGGCGACGATTTCATCAAGGCCCTCAAGGAACCAGGTGACAAGGCCACCAGCAAAGACCGCATCGGAGCGTTGATGGACGACGCCAGCAAAAAACTCGAGAACGACCACGATCCTGCTCACGTTAAATCGACGCTCTACGCGATGGAAACTGAAGCAGTGCGCAGCACCATCCTTGAAAACAACATCCGCCCCGATGGCCGGAAACTCGACGAATTGCGACCGCTCAATTCCGAGGTCGGATACCTTCCCCGCGTCCATGGTTCGGGAATTTTCACACGGGGTGAAACCCAGATACTTGGCACCCTGACACTCGCGTCGGCAGGCGAGCGCCAGCGACTCGACACTTATGCTCTCGAAACCGAGAAACACTTCATTCATCACTACAACTTCCCACCCTATTCGACCGGTGAGGCAGGGCGATTCGGCTTTACCGGACGCCGCGAAATTGGCCACGGCGCACTTGCCGAGCGGGCCCTGAAGCCTGTCGTTCCAAGCCAGGCCGACTTCCCGTACACCATCCGACTTGTATCTGAAGCCCTCAGCTCGAACGGATCGACGTCAATGGGCAGTGTCTGCGCCGGAACCCTGGCGATGATGGACGGTGGGGTGCCAATCAAGGCGCCCGTTGCCGGTATCGCCATGGGGCTCATTACTGGTGAAGACGGGAAATATGCAATCCTCACCGATATCCAGGGCGCAGAAGATCACTCAGGTGACATGGACTTCAAAGTTGCCGGGACCCGAGACGGCGTGACCGCGCTCCAGATGGACATCAAGGTCAAGGGGATCACGTTTGCAATCATGGGCGAGGCCCTTCAACAGGCACGCGTCGCCCGGTTGCAGATCCTTGACAGTATGGCCGAGGCAATCTCCGATACCCGAGATGACCTGAGCGAGTACGCACCGCGCATGATCTCGCTCAAGATCCCGACCGACAAGATCGGTGCAATTATCGGACCAGGTGGATCGGTCATTCGCGGAATGATCGACGAGTTCGGTGTCACCATTGATGTTCAGGATGACGGCACGGTCGTCATCGGCTCTCCCGACCATGAAAACGCCGAGAAGGCCGAGAACGCCATTAACGCGCTGACCAAGGACGTCGAGGTTGGTGATACCTACACCGGCCGGGTCGTGCGAATCATGCCGTTCGGTGCCTTCGTGCAGATTCTTCCCGGCAAGGACGGGATGGTTCATATCAGCGAACTTGCCCAGCACCGCATACCAGACGTCGAATCGGTGGTCAGCATCGGC
>JAPUJX010000207.1 GCA_027295975.1 Gammaproteobacteria bacterium | reverse complement strand
CATGGTCGTGAAGGTGTCGGTGATTACCTCCAGGTCGCCTGCCACCAGGGCAAAAAGGTAACTGGGTTTAGGGAACGGGTCTTCCCAGGTAACGGTGCGTCGCCCGTTTTCAGTGTTGTCGGAAATGGGGTTCCCGTTGGACAGCAGAACCGGATACCTTTGCGCATCTGCGGTGATGCTCGTCGTGTACCTGGCCAGCACGTCGGGTCGGTCCAGATGGTCGGTTATATTGCGGAACCCTTCTGCCTCACACTGCGTGCAATACATGGAGCGTGACTTGTACAGGCCTTCAAGCTCGGTGTTTTCCTCCGGTTTGATGCGCGTCACAAGGCTCACCCGGCAGGTTGCCGGCAGGGAAAAAATCGTCAGCGACGTAGCGTCCAGTTGATATTCGTTGCCGCTCAGGGTTTCGCCATCGAGGGCAACGGAAACCAGTTCCTGACCCTGACCGTCCAGCACGAGCGGGGTGTCCCCGGGCGCTCGAGGATCGCGCACGAGGGTCAGATCATTACGCACTTCGGTTGTGCCCTCCTGAAGATCAAAAGCTAATCTGGTTTCCAATATCTGATAGCTGGGTGACTCATAATCCTGCAGATATATTGTCTTGGGATCAGCGTCTTTACTCACGAAAACAGCTCCAATTGATCATTGTTCTCAGGCTTCGGCGGATCCTCGAGACCTCGCGCCGAAACATGGTACGACGTGTGCTGGCGCACATTAAACACCCCGGTCTCGAAAATCAGATATTGTCCCTTGATCCCGAGCAGCGCGCCCTGAATCAACCCATCGTCTCCAAGACGGAGACGTTCCAGGGTACGGGGGTAATGTGTTATGGGGTACCGGAACCGTTCTTCGGGCTCATCTTCGAGCCATACCGCTTCCACCGGGAGATCCGTAACCTGGTTGCGGAGTTTTTCGCGCAGCCGACCGAGATCCAGCGCTGGCGCATCCCGGCTCACCAGTGCCCGCCAGTCCGTACGATCCGCCAGGTGCCGTGCAAGTGCAACCTCCGCAAGTCCCGCTATATGCCGGGTTGGGGTCCTGAGAATGGAAAGTGCCTGGACCGCACCCTGATCCATCCAGCGACCGATCTCGTAACCAAGACGGGTGATTCCTACCTTGGCGCCACTCGAATTCGCAAGGTAAACCAGATGCGGCTGCATGCAGAACTCATCACCCCAATCGGGTTCTCTGCACGTACCCCGGGCATAATGGCAACGGTCCGGGCTCATCACGCACAGGTCACACTGCGCGAGCCTCTTGAAACAAGGATAACAGTAGCCGCCGCCGTAACTTTTGCGTGACGGCGCTTCGCAGTTACGACAGCTGATCCGATCGAGAAAACGGATCTCCAGCCCTTTGCCGACGAACCGATTCAGCCCAAGGGTCTGATCCCCCACCGCCAACTGATAACTCACCACCTCCCCGCGGATAATCTTCAGCTTCTCCAAAGGCCCGTGGATGCTCTCGTTTTTCACCCGGAACCTTCTACATCACCCGGTCTCGACCCAGGTCTCGCCCCGGCGGCCACCAGGGCGTAAAGCGCACCGGTAAGCAGCCCGCCCCAATGGGCTCCGTTTGCCACATGAATATTGAACGACTCGGTGATCCCGGTGGTGAACAACACGAGAAAAAACAGCAGGCTCCCGGCAAGGCCAACCGGGAGCCGCCAACAGAGTTGATCCGGCGCGAGACGGTTGCTCACCAGCACGTATCCGAGCAATCCATAAGCAACCCCCGAAAGCCCACCGAAGTTCGGGTTGGGTGAAACAGCGTACTGACCCAGGTTGCTGACCATGGCCAACACAACCACGAGCATCAGAAATCCCCAGCTACCGACCCCGGACTCCACCCGACGGCCAAGTTCAACGACAACGGCACAATTAAAACCCAGATGCACCACGCCGTAGTGCACAAAAATCGGAGTAATCCAGCGCCAGGGCTGAAAATCCGCCAGAAGCTCCAGGAAGGTAGGCGCCCGTATCGCGCTCCCGATATCGATCACCATCAACCAGGATGCGATCAAGGTCAATCGATCGTCGGCCATGGGCCAGGTGAAGGGAAACGCGAGCAGGGCAAGCACGACCACCAACGCCAGTGCCGGATATCGGGCAACCACCGATAAGGCTCGGGTCGGCGTGATGGGTTTGTCAGGGGTCACTGCCCGGATTTTCAGCTCACCCGACCGCCATGCCCGATACGCCGTCCGAACGTTGTCTCCCTGTGCCTCATCAGCTATCTCGACGACCTGTTGGCCGCGCTCCTCGAAAATCCGGTGCACGATTCGTTGATGGTGCAGATAACCCGAGAACAAAGACAGGTCTTCGTCCAGAGCCGTTTCGATAACTCGCATGAAGGAAACGCTGAGTGGTAGTAAACTGCGAGATTACTTCGACAGGCGGTAAATAGCGATGCAGGCGGTGGATAGCGAAGTGCTCAACCAGGTTAACACCTGGCTGCAGGCGGGCGAGTCGTGCTGGCTCGCCACGGTCGTGCAAACCTGGGGCTCCTCGCCCCGACCCGTCGGCTCCCTGCTGGCCTGCGATCGTGCCGGTCACATCGTCGGCTCGCTCTCCGGCGGCTGTGTCGAAGACGATCTACTCGAGAAGCTGACCCGGGGTGAGTTGGCGGCCGAGCAGGCACAGTTTTTTCAGTACGGTGTCACGACCGAAGAAACCGAAAAGCTCGGCTTACCCTGCGGGGGACATCTATACATCGTGGTGGAACCGGTAACATCGAATGCCCAATACCTGGACCACTTTGCTCATCTCAATGAACGGCTGGTACAACGGCGCTGCGTGGAGCGTACCGTCGATCTCAAATCCCGCTCATTTTCCCATCGCGACGTGGACACTCATCTCCCCCTCGAATGGCAAGCCGATGATGAAGTCCTCATCCATACCTACGGTCCGCGTTACCAACTGTTTATCATCGGTGCCGGCATGGTGTCGAAATACCTGGCGGACATGGCGAAAAACCTCGACTACGACGTCACGGTATGCGACCCGCGGGACCACCTGATTGCCGATTTTGACGTTCCCGGGGTGCATCTGGTGACCGACATGCCTGACGATGCGGTCAAAAAACACGCAGCGGACCCATCATCGGCAATCGTCGCGCTGACCCACGACCCGCGCATCGACGACATGGGCCTGATGGAAGCGTTGAAAACCGACGCGTTTTATATCGGTGCGATGGGTTCCACGCGCACCTCCGCCAGTCGCCGGGAACGACTCGCTGCCCTCGATCTCTCGCCAACGGAGATCGCCGGCCTGCATGCTCCCATCGGCTTACCCATCGGCAGCAAGACACCGCCCGAAATCGCCATCGCCATCCTCGCGGAGATCACCGCGGTGCGTCAGCACCAGCTAGCCGCAGCACTCGAGCAGCTCACTGAGATCGGCGCACGGACGGCATCAAGCGCGGGTTGACAGGGTCGTCATCACCACTTGCTGCGGTATAGTTTGAATGAACGGCGGCGTTATCATTCTCGCCGCTGGTTTTGCCCGCCGTTTCGGCAGCGACAAACGACGTTATCGCCTCCCCGGCGGCAAGACTCTTCTACATGCCACCTATTCCCGGTATCGGGCGGCTTTCGCCAACGTCACAGTGGTGGTACGTGAAGAAGACCAGGCCCTCATCGCCGAGCTTGGCTCACCCGACACGGTTATCGCTCAGGACGCAGATCTTGGCATGGGTCATTCGCTGGCAAGCGGAGTTCGGGCCAAAAATGACTGGGACTATCTCTTCGTGGCGCTGGGAGACATGCCTTACGTGAGTGCTGATACCCTGACCGCACTGGAGCGAACGCTGGCGAGCGCCAGCAACGGCACTATCGTGGTACCCGTCTACCGGGGCCGGTCCGGGCACCCGGTCGGATTTACCCGGGCCCACTACGCGGAACTTGCCAGACTCGAAGGAGACAACGGCGCCCGATCCGTCCTGGCCGCTGCCGGGAAGAACATCGTAAAATTAACAGTTGACGACGAAGGCGTGTTGCGAGACCTCGACCAGCCCGTTGAGCCGACTTAGCCCGGGAAAGGTAGGCCCGGAGACAGGCGGTTAGCGGTCACCCAACCGGCTGGCCCAATCCAGCTTACTGCGGCAACTTTCGAAAAAGCTATGACCCAGCGGATAGAGCAGTCGAAGGGGCATGCTGAATTTGGAGATCCGCACCTGATCACCCGCCTCGAGAGGCTGATCCACCTGGGAATCGCAGCTGACCTGGGCGGTGTAACCAACCCCGGTCTCGCCGACAATCACCTTGATCTCCGCCTGTCCGCTCACCACCAACGGCCGCGAGGTCAACGTATGCGGAAACATCGGCACAATCACGATGGCATCCAGACCGGGATGCATGATCGGTCCGCCGGCGGACAGCGAGTATGCCGTTGAACCGGTTGGCGACGCGACGATTACCCCATCGGAACGCTGGTCGTAGACAAACTGGCCATCCACCCAGAGCGAAAACTCCATCATCCGGGCCATGCCGCCGAGATGCACCACAACATCGTTCAACGCCGGGGAATTTCCCACCTGTTGCTCGTTGCGCCAGATGCGGGCGTCCAGGAGAAAGTGATCTTCAATCGTGAATTCACCGGCCAGTACTTCAGCGATTTTTGTCTCGATCTGATCCGGAGAGATGTTGGCCAGAAAACCCAGACCGCCCCGATTGACCCCCAACACCGGCACCTGTGCGTGAGCAAGATCGCGCCCCACCCCCAGAAGGCTCCCATCGCCACCGACAACCACGATGAGGTCACAACGTTCACCCAACGCCAGCCGTTCGAGGACTTCATGTTCGGTACCGTTGAGCATGGGCGCGGTATTGTCCTCGACGACTATGTCGAGACCGTGCCGGGCGAGACATCTCTCGACAGCCACCACACTTTCGAGAATCTGCGGATTCCCCTGGCGGCCGATCAACCCGACGGTCGAGAAGGAACTTGTCATTTCCGCCCGTGTCTTACCAAACACCCACCCTACAATAGGCCATGGTGACACCACAATGCTTGCATTCTCCCCACGGTTGCATAGGCTCATCTGCCCTGCTCGACAGTCAAGTCGTGGATATCAGCCATGAGCATTGCATCGGACGAAAGGTATACCCGGATTCTGGCGCAGGTTCAGAAGGAGTCCTGCCTCGACCTCTCCAGCCATGAGAACCTCTGGGACATGATGTGTGAGGAGGCCCGCTCAAAAGCCCAGGAAGAGCCCATTCTAGGAAGCTACTTTCACGCGACGATCCTCAATCACAAGTCGTTCGGTGCGGCGTTGAGCTTTCGCCTCGCCAGCAAACTCGATAACCCGATGCTTCCAACCATGCTCATTCGCGATGTGGTCAAGGAGGCCACGGACGACGACGGGGAAATCCTCAAAGCAGCGGAAATCGACATGTTGGCGACGTACGCCAGAGATCCCGCCTGCGCGGACCTGTCCACACCGTTTCTCTTTTACAAAGGTTTTCACGCCTTGCAGGCCTATCGGATCTCCCACTGGTTGTGGAACCAGGATCGCAGAACCATGGCACTTTTTTTTCAGAACCAGATCAGCGTGACCCTGGGAATCGATATTCACCCTGCCGCGCGGATCGGTTCGGGCCTGATGCTCGACCACGCAACCGGCATCGTGGTGGGCGAAACAGCCGTGATCGAAGACGACGTATCCATCCTCCACTCCGTGACCCTCGGTGGAACCGGCAAAGACAGCGGTGACCGCCACCCCAAGATCCGCCGCGGTGTTCTGCTCGCTTCGGGATGTAAGATCATCGGTAATATCGAGGTGGGAGAAAGCGCAAAAGTGGGAGCCGGCAGCGTCGTCCTCGAAG
>JAPUJX010000206.1 GCA_027295975.1 Gammaproteobacteria bacterium | reverse complement strand
CCATCACTGAGCCGCACCACGGTCACCAACGCGGGCTGGCCACGGAATTCACCGTCAAACACGGTTGCCAGTCCTCCCGTCATGGCATACACGCGTTTCACGGCACCAAGGTATTCATGGAGTTCGGGCGCCGTGGCGGTGGCCTGCAGGAATTGTTCACGATCGAAGGTAACCAGTTCGACGGCTGATGCGGCGATTGCGGCCGCGCTATGGGGTCGATCCTCGAGCACTGCCAGACCGCCGAACGTCTGTCCGGCGTGGAGCATCGACAGGGTAATTTCCACGCCGTCCTCCAGGCGAGCGCGTTTCACCGACCCTGAGCGGACCACATAAACCGCGGACGGCGGGTCGCCTTCGGCAACAATGACCTGGCCGGGCTCAAAGTGCTCCTCGCGACTCCAGCCGTGTTCCTGGTCAAACATGGCGAGCGTTCGATACATGACCGATTGTTCAACCAACGACAGTTGTTTGTTCTGGCGATGGTGGACATCGATAATATGATTCTCTATGGCGGGGCTGAGCTGCATCGCCTGCAGGAATACGGTTTTGGGGACCACGAGCACCTTGCTGTCCCTCAGACTGCGGACACCGGCTCGTCGAATTTCGTCACTCGACTCGAGAAGCGCCCCTTCCCCGATATGCGCACCGGGTTCGTCGACGCGTTGTAGAATCACCTCCTCTCCACCGGCTTGTTTGAAGACTTCGAGCACGCCTTCGATCAGCACATACATTTCGTCGCCGGTGTCACCTTCGGCAAAAAGGAGTGAGCGGCCCTTGATCGTGCGCATTTCACAACCCCCGGCGACCAGTTCACAGTCAGCGTGGGTCAGAGAAGCGAAAAGCTCACAGTGTGCGAGGATATCGCTGGGACTCGGATTGGCATCTGGCGTTTCCTCAACCACTCAACCTCCCGGAATGTTCGAGGAGAACGGATTCGGCGTTTTGACGGAATGCGGTCGCGGCGGAAATATGCGCCCAGCGGATTTTTTCAACAGCCTGTTAGTGCCCTTCCACCTGAAATCTACGTTAAAAGGGCTTAAAAGGGATCACGAGACCAGCTATCACGCGACAATCCTAACCACTAATTCATCACAGTTGGCCCCATGCAACACGGCATTTGCCGAGGAACCGGTGATCAGTTCCGCGCCGTGTTTACCGTGCGTACCCACCACCACCAGATCGGCTCCCCGCTCATCGGCAAGATGGTGAATCTCCGCCGCTGTCTGACCGTGGGTGACCAGCAACGCATCTTCCCCTATGTCGTAGCCGGCCACGAATCCGCGCAGTGCGTCTCGCGCTGCGTCATCTTCGTGCTGCCGGTTCTTGAGCACGTGACACACTTCGATCGTCGCGCCGGTCGCCTCCGCCACCTTCTGTGCGTGGATCAAAAGCTGATTTGACTCGTCCGTCAAATCCAGAACCACCAACAGGCGCTTGTAGGGTCCGTCCGTGTGCGCCGATCGATCGTTAATTCGCACGGCCAATACGCTGCACGGCGTGCCGTGGATGACAGCGTTGGGAGTAGAACCAAGGAGCAATCGCCAACCGTGGCGTCCGTGGGTGCCGATCACGACAAGGTCGACGTTAACCTCCGTCTGCTCGTGCAGCACCGTCGCCGGATGGCCACCCAGAACCCGGTGTTTCGTGATACCAAAGGGTCGACAGAACCGTTCCAGGTGGACGTCCGCCTCTTTCTTGATTGCTTCGTCCAGAACCTCTGAATTGGGGAAACTCTGGTTAGGGTGATATTTTTCATAGTGGGTGTGTAGACGTTCACTGACGTGCAGCACTTCTATGGCATCGGGTTGTGCCAGGTGACAGGCTCGCTCGAGAATCAGCTCGGCATTGGTTTCCGACAGGTCGAGGCCAACCAACACGCGGTCGTAGGCTCCCATTGATGATCACCCCACTTTTTTCTGGTCGTGTCGGCAAAGATAACGCGGCCTACCAAGTGCTGTAAATGGCGATTCCCCCTTACCGGGATGTCTTGGCCGATTCGTCACCGAATCTCGAGCAACACCGAAGATATGAACGTCCTTATATTCAGCCGCTGGAACGTTGCGTAACCTGATCGCGCTCATGTTCGAGTTGCTGATGTAACACCATGAGCGACTTGTGCTGAAGCGCTCTTTCCCGTTTGAGTTCCACGACTTTTCGCCGCTCCTGCTCCAGGGATCTGCCGAGCCGCTCGAAATCCTGGCTTTGCCGGCGCAACCGTATTTCGAGCTCGGTAACCTGACGAGAGTCTCGATCCGCATCCGTCGTGTTCACCAGGGCGTTGGCTTCCGCCTGGCGCCTTGCCTGAACGGCTCGCTCGAGATCTTTCTCGAGCTCGGCGATCCGTACCCGGCGCATTTTTCCGTCGCCGGCCGAGCTGGGTTGGGTGAGGCGTTTCAACTCCCGCGATTTTTTCAGCAACGCTCTTTCCTTTGCATTAGCGGCATCCATCAGATCCTGAATCTGCTGGTTTTTCCTTGCCAGATCGTCCTCGAGGTTTTCGAGGCGCCTGTCGCTTCCGCGCGGTTGCGATTCGAACTGCGGTAACTTGGAACGCGTATCGTTGAGAGTGTTTTGTTGCAGTTCCTCCTGCTGTACGGCCAGCAGGTTGCGAAACAGCCAACCGCCGGCAAAACCAGCGAGCAGCGCGGTCAGGAGATACCATAAAAATTTCCAGATGAGGAAGAACACGACTTGACTCCAAGCACTCTCAGCTCGAGTCGCAGATTCGCCCTGCGACCTGCTTCGGTCGCGTTGTCCGCGATTGGTTGAGTTTCTCCGTAGCCGATGGCCTTGACCCAATCCACGTTGACACCGCTCTGGACGAGGTATTTGTGAACCGCGTCTGCACGACGCTGGCTCAACTTCAAATTGACCGCCGCGTCGCCCCGGGAGTCCGTATGTCCGGCAATCTCGATCCTGGCGTCACAGTTGCGCGCCACGCTGGCAAGCATGCCGAGCAGCGGGTAACTCGACTCGCTCAAAGCAGCTCCGCCGGTTTTGAAAGAGACCCGCTCATCGTTCAGATAGTCGTCAATTTCCTGCTGGCAGGTGCCAGCCTCGCCAATGACGGCAATCTGATTGTCCACACTACTGACGCCCCACACTTCAATGGCGACATCTCCAGCCTGCTTCTTAGCCTGATAATCGGGAGCAGCACCCGTAAGCAGGATATTCTGTCCTTGCGCTTCTACGCTGACCCAGAAGAGATTCTGCTTGCCTACCGCCTCGATTACTTCGGTCCCAAGGGTATCCTCAATGTCGGATGCTTCGCTGAACACGCATACGAACACGAGGCAGAGAAACAGTGCCCCGGTGGCGGTGAAAATTTCGAATTGGGAAAACCGAAAATCCATTTTTGAACAGTCCAATTCGCCTGTCCCAATTGTGGCGCAAGCCGCAGGTCGATGGTGTTAACTGACTCTCAAGTTACGACCGCGCAAACTGCCTCACGACCCTCGGATAAGCTATCCAGGGTGTCGTCGCGCCTGCTCCCTTAAGGGTACTCGTACAGTTTGTTACGCTTCTCAGCTGTGGAGACCTCGTTCACGCAGGTATCGGCGGGTCTTGAACCAATAGCGCAGCGCCGTTTCCCGGCGTTTGAGCCAGTTCGGTTCCTTCTCCTTGTAACTCTGAGTGTAGATTTCCACGTCATCGAGGACCGAGGCCCAATCCCCGTTTGGTTCGTAACCGAGCCGTACGAGAATCTCGGAGAGCTCAGGGTAAAGGGCAAGTTGCCCCTTTACCCGGGGCAGGTGTTGGCGCCAACTGTTTATTCGACTCGGATCGAACGGGCGAACACCGTTCAGGGAGCCACGCGCAATCTCGGATACCCGCACTCCGTCGGGATAGTCGGTAAAACGACCTTTTGCCCTCAGGAAACCGAATTGTTCCTCCAATGTCGCCTGGACACCGTTGGGATCGGTCACCAGGTCTTCATAACGAATAACCAGAAGTCGTGGATGCCCGCTCAGGACCTCGATAGCCTCCGCATACTTCTGCCAGCGGCGGAAGCTGGAAAAGTAGACTCCGGGCTTGAGCGGATGGCGGCTCGATACCGCGGCCCTCGGATCGCGCATCATGGCGATCACAAACAACTCATCGTCGGCGAGAAAGGCTTTGCCCATCCGGGTGGTGTCGGGCGGCTTCTTGGTGAGGTAAAGCGTCTCCCCGACCGGGATGGGTTCGAACATCGACGCCTCGTGTTCGCTTCGTCCGCTGAACTCGTAACTCGCCCACACGAGCTCCATCATCAGCGTGGTGCCGCTACGGTGGCAGCCGACGATATGTACCCGGCGAGTACGCGTTGTGGTGCGTTCGAGCGAAATTTCTTAGCTCCCCGATCGCCGCAGGAGAAAGGCGCTAGTGTAACTGATCTGAGTTCTGCGCAAGGAAACCACCAGGGTGTGATCGACGGGCGAATGCCACCGATATCCCCTGGTTGCTCAAACTAAAAAAAAGCCGGCATCCCCTGGATGCCGGCAAACCTGCCACGGAAAACCTTATGTTGTGAGTTCGAACGTCACCCGGTGTTTCACTCCAGGCACGATCATGGGCGACCCGTTGACTACCCGAGGTTTATATTTATATCGCCGCACCGCATCGAGCGCGGCCCTGTCAAAAACGTTGGTCGGCATCGCATCTATGACAATCGGGTCGACAACCCGACCCAATTCGTCAACCGTGAACTCGATGATGACGTACCCCTCTATTCCCCTCGTCTGGGCCCTGGTCGGGTAGATGGGCGCTACCTTCAAAATTGACAGTAAGTCGCCATCCGCGGTTCCCGGGTTCCTTACGGGAGGTCTCGGGTCGGGTTTCGGCGGGGGAAGAATTTCCGTGAAGCCAACTATTTCGCCGCTGACGGGTGGTGGCGGCGCCGGTGGAATTTCCGGGGGTTCAACCGGTTCTTTGACAGGCGGCTTCACCTCGGGCGGAATATCTTCAATCTTCCGCAAAATTTCTACCGTTCGAAAGCTTGCCACCTCCGTGTAGCCACTCTCATCAACGCGAATCAAATACTCCATAAGCAGAACCAGCCCGGTACTGGTTACGAAGGCGAAACCGATCGCCAGGGAATAGCGGGACAAAAATATCCTCAGACTGTGCATGACAATCCTCCTCAAGTAGTTTGAATATGTTCTGCTGGGTCCCGTTGTACACGGGAACCGGCCGGCTACTCGGCGCTGATGCGAAACTGAAATTTTTTCTGCACGCGCAGCGCGCTTCCAGGCGGGTCGGTGCCGTAATAACGCGTTGTTTGTACCCAATCAAATCGATGGGTCGGCACATATTTTGTCTGAACTACGGCACGCAGGGTTGCGGCGTCGAATACCCCGGGAGGTCTCGAGCGAACGATCCTGGCCTGGGATACGGCACCGTCCGCCGTGACCGAATATTCGACCAGCACATCACCAGTGACGCCGTGCCTCAATGCCATGCCGGGGTACACGGGGAGGGGTTCGTATGCGGGCTTGCTGATACGTTTCAAGATCGATCGATCGACACTCGTCGGTAACCACACCGAGGTTTGCACCACCGGGTAAAGGGCCTTCTGCGATGCCTGCGCGGGGGCGCCGGGGATGGCCACGACATTCACCGGCTGATTGATGACTGGTTGTTCTGGGGGTAACGCCACGGGTTTCACGCTGACGAGCAGGGAGATGGCACCGAGCATGCCAAGGGCAACCCAGTAAATGCCGCTGGTGTCGAGTTCCTGCTCGCGCAATCCCGCAAACCTCGCTACCCGGGCAACCAGAGGATGTTCGCCGAGGTGAGGCAAATACGGCATATGCGCTATTGCGGCGCGAGCATCTTGCGCGGCCGTGGCGCGAGCATCTTCCGCGACCACGGCGCGAGCATCTACCGCGGCGACAACACCGTCGAGATAGCCCACGCCACGGCGACAGACCTCGCTGGCTCGATCGTCGCAGCTTTCCTCAACCGCCCTGACGTATCGCACGTACAGCCAGCGCAACCAGGGCATCCACCAGTACCACAGCGATACCAATCGCACCAGCAACATCCAGCGATCATCACAACGGTATACGTGCACAAGCTCGTGAGCCAGCACCGCGCGCAGGCTGTCCTCGGACCAGGTTTCGTACTCCGGCGGTAATATTATCGTTGCCCCACGGGGACGAAAGAGGTTGGCCGCACCGCGATGGGGGAGGGCGATCGCGGTGCGGTTGGGCAGGGAAACAGAGTCGGCGCACAACGTAGTGGAGCAAGGCGCCATACCTACCCGCAAATTCACCACCCGGGTGAGTCCGAGCCGGGTGGACAGTTCGTTGAGCAACGCGTTCGGACCGGCCGAATCGATGACGGGCAGCACCCGAATCTGCTGGTGTACCCGCCGCACGTGTAACAACGCGCCAACGACGAGCAGCAGGGCGACCACCCACCAGGTGATAAGTAGATATTCAGGTACGGGAACTCCAAGAGACCAGGCAGGTGGCCGCTCGAGACCCAGCTCCCAAACCCAGCGCTCGCCGCCCGCAAGCCACGGCATGCACAGTAGTACGACGACAAATAGCGAGAGGAACGTTCTCCTGCTCAGGGAGTTGTGCGGAAACACGATTGTGCTCGCAACGGTCAGACAGCCGGAGAGCAGCACCAGGCGCAACACTTCGCGCAGGGTGATGAACTCTTGCGTCTGCAGTTCCATGAGAATTCAGTTCTTCCGGTTGCGAATCTTGCTGAGTTCGGCTTCGATGGCATCGAGGTCCGCCTCACTCAGCTTGTTGCGTTCACCACCCAGCAAACTCACTACCGCATCTGCGGGTGAGCCGTCGAAAAAAGTCTCCAACAGGCGCTGAAGCGCGTTGCGTCGTGCCGCACCCTTCGCCAGCACCGGTCGATATATGTACCTTGGACCGTCCTGGCGAAACGCTACATGACTCTTGTCCAACAACTTCTTCAGCAGCGCACGCACGGCCGAATAGCTCGGCGAATCAGGCAGTTCCCGATGGATTTGCGCGGCCGACGCCTCGTCCCGGGAATAGAGGACATCCATGATCTGACGTTCCCGGCGCGTCAGATGAACATGTGCACCGCGATTACTCATGGGGTCCTCCGCTCCTGGACAGGGCGCTGAATTCGAGTGTCGGCG
>JAPUJX010000205.1 GCA_027295975.1 Gammaproteobacteria bacterium | reverse complement strand
TCCCGCATTTGCTGCAGAGGCTCTTCGATCTTCAACATTTGTTCGCGCATGCGGTCGATCCCCGTGCCTTCCGCCGCCTGCACGCGCGCCATGAAAAAACCCTGGTCTTCCTGAGGAGCGTATTCCTGCGGTACGATCTGCATGAGCCACCAGATGCCGGCAATGGTCACGATGGTCACCGCGACGGCGGTCCAGCTGATTTTCAGGAAACGCGACAGGGTGCGCTTGTAAGCGGCCTCCAGCCTGTCGAATGAACTCTCGATGAAACGGCTGACCGGATTCGAGCCTGAACCCTGGCGCAGCAACTTGGAGCACATCATCGGGGTCAGCGAAAGTGCGAGTATGCTGGAGAATACGACTGCGGCGGAGATGGTGACGGCAAGTTCGCTGAAGATAACGCCCATATTGTCTTCCAGGAAGACGATTGGGGTGAATACCGCAACCAGCACGGCAGTAGTTGCAACTACGGCGAAAGCCACCTGGCGGGAGCCTCGGTAAGCGGCGAGTAGCGGCGGTTCGCCTTTTTCGACTCGTCTGTGGATGTTTTCGAGAACGACGATTGCATCGTCTACTACCAAGCCTATGGACAACACCAGCGCCAGGAGGGTAATGAGGTTTACCGAGTAACCGAATGCAGCCAGAGCCATGAAGGAAGCCGTGAGGCAAACGGGAATTGTCACCGCCGGGATGATCATGGTTCGCATCGAACCGAGGAAAACCAGGATTACGAGGCTAACCAGAACGGTGGTGATGGCGATGGTTTGATACACCGAGTCGATGGCTTCGCGGATGAACAGTGAATCATCCTGACTCGGTACGAAGCTCATATGTTCGGGCAGCGACTGTTTTACCTTTTCGACTTCCACCTTAACTGCTTCGAGGGTCTCCAGGGTGTTGGCGGTGGATTGTTTAGTGATTGCCAGTCCAACGGTGGCTTGCTGGTTGGCACGGAAGGTTTCACGCAGATTACGGGGGGCAAGGGCTATCTCGGCCACCTCGCCAAGGCGGATGAGATGACCGTCGTCACCCTTACTCAATACTAGATTTCGGAAATCATCCGGGGTCTGGTAACCCCTGATCAGGCGAACGCGGAACTCCCGATCTCCCGATTCGAGTCGACCCGCTGGCAATTCGAGATTCTCCCGGCGTAATACGGTGCTGATATCCGTCACTGTGAGGTTGCGGGCTGCCAGGGCTAGCCGGTCGAGCCAGATGCGCATGGAGGGGCGGCCGTTGTTCACCGATGCGCTTGCGACGCCGGGGATAACCGTGAAACGGTCTACGATGTAACGCTGGGCATAGTCGTTCAGTTCCATCATCGTCATGCGATCACTGGCGAGGCTGACGTACATGACCGGACGGGCGTCGGAATCCTGCTTTGCGACGATTGGAGTTTCCGCATCATCCGGCAGCCGACCGACTATACGAGCAACACGATCGCGCACGTCGTTTGCCGCCACGTCGATGTCGCGATCGAGTTCGAACTCGATATTGATGCTCGACCGCTCGTCGCGACTCGAAGAACGAATTGTTTTTATGCCTTCGATACCGCTGATCTGGTCCTCGACGACTTTAGTGATTCGGGTTTCGATGACTTCGGCCGATGCGCCGATGTAGGTGGTGCTGATGGACACCAGCGGAGAATTGACGTCCGGATATTCCCGCAGTGGCAGGTAGTTGAAGGACAGTATGCCGAAAGCCACCAGCATCATACTGATCACCGCGGCAAAAACCGGTCTCTTGACGGATGTGTCGGATAGCCACATGGGCTAGGCTGCGGCCTTTTCCCGCGAGCGGAATGATGCGCCGTTTCGTGTCGTTTCACTCGTGGAGACGGCAGAACCCTGGCGTACCTTGATAACCCCTTCGCTGATCACGTATTCTCCCGTATCGAGACCTTCGAGCACTTCCACCCAACCTTCACTGCGGGAGCCGTGGACGATCTGGCGGATCTGGGCGCGTCCTTCATCCACGGTAAAAACATAAACCTCGTCGCTGCGCTGCATTAGCGCCGTTTCCGGAACCATGAGTGCGTCACGTTCAGAGGTGGTGATTCTCACGGTCATCAGCATTCCGGGTTTCAGAAGCATGTCGTCGTTCACGATATGGGCGCGAACCGTCGCCGCTCTGGTAATCGGGTCGACCCGAGAGCCGATGGTGCGTACCGTGGCTGGAAACGGCCTGTTTGGATAGGCGGGGCTGGTGGCTATGAGGTTCAAGCCTGGTTTGATCAGTCCGAGGTGCAACTCTGGAATAGAGAAATCCAGCTTTATGACGGAAATGTCGTCGAGCGTGGTGATTGTGGCACCAGGGGTAACCAGGGTGCCGGTGCTTACGTTTCGGAAGCCTAACATGCCATCAAACGGAGCGCGGACAAGCCGGTCATCCAACCGGGCGAGAATGGATAGATAACGCGCTTTGGCAGCGGCGAATCGGGCCCGTGCTTCGTCTACCTGTGATGCGGGGACACTGTTTTGAGCGAGCAGACCTTCCAGGCGCTTAAATTGAGTGCGCGCATCGTCCACGTTGGCTTCGGCTTCCGCGAGCAGCGCGGTTTCTTCCTGGTTGGTGAGTTCCACCAGAACATCGCCCGTTGTGACCAGATCGCCGTCTTCAAACTTCACTTGGCTGATCGTGTCGGTTACCTTGGCGGTAATCGTTACGGATTCGTTGGCGTGGGTGGTACCGATCGCCTCGATCATCTCCACGATGGTTCTGATCTCCGCCGCCTGGATAACCACCGCGGTCGGGCTACGGGAATAACCCGCCGCTCGATTTGGCTCCGGTTGTTCGCTTCCGCAGGACGACAGGTACAATCCGGCGAAACATACCCATGTGCTGAGAAACCCGCGCCGCAATACCGTGCCCTTATTCGAACAGGCTTCAATGGTATACGCTATAACATCTCAAATCCGGCGTTATCCCGGTAATCCATTACAATCGTTCTCAATTCGGCGCCAAACCGTTCCACCTAGCCGCTAGTATGGCGGGTCTGGCGCGACCAAGAACAAGATTATGAGTGATAGTTTTTACGAACTGCTGAATCGAGCTTTTGTGAAACACGCCGATCGGCCCTGTCTGATTGTACCGGACGGAACCTGCTGGAGTTACGGCGACATTGGAAGATTAGCCGGGAAAATCGCCGGGGTGCTGATCGACCACGGGGTATCACCCGGTGATCGGGTGTTGGTGCAGGTAGAAAAATCCCCCGAAGCCGTCGGGCTCTATCTTGGCTGTCTGCAGGTGGGAGGGGTGTACGTCCCGATCAATTCCGCCTACACGATTGAGGAGGTGGCCTATTTCGTCGAAGATGCCCAACCGGGGTTGTTCGTATGTCGTGGGAGGGACGAAGCCGCGCTCAGGCTCATCGCGCCGAATCTTGCGATCCTCTCCCTCGGGGCGGATGGCACGGGCTCGCTCATGGGGTTTGTTGCGGCGACGGAGGCGCTGGATGAGGTAGTTCCACGAGACGCGAGCGATACGGCGGCAATCCTGTATACCTCGGGCACCACTGGTCGTTCCAAGGGCGCCATGCTCACAAACGACAACCTTGCGAGTAACGCTCTGACGTTGGCCGACTACTGGGGTTGGCGCGACGATGATGTGTTGCTGCATGCCCTGCCGATATTTCATGTTCACGGACTGTTCGTTGCGTTGCACTGCGCAATGTTACGCGGCACGGCCATGATTTTTCTGCCGGGTTTCGATGCTCGAGAGGTCATCAGACAGCTGCCTGCGGCAACCGTGATGATGGGCGTGCCGACCTTTTACACGCGATTGCTCGAAAACGAAGATTTTTCCAGTGAAGTTTGCCGGAACATGCGGCTGTTCATTTCGGGGTCGGCACCGTTGACCGAACAAACCTTCGAGGCGTGGCAGGCTCGCACCGGTCACCTGATTCTGGAACGATACGGCATGAGCGAAACGTTCATGAATACCTCCAACCCCCTTGATGGTCAACGTGTTGCCGGTACGGTGGGGTTTGCCCTACCGGGGATCGAAGTGCGAATTACCGACGACGCGGGCGAGGTGCTGCCCACCGGTGAGGTGGGCGGTATCGAGGTACGCGGCCCCAACGTTTTTAAAGGGTATTGGCGAATGCCGAAAAAGACGGCAGAAGAGATCCGCGAAGATGGTTTTTTCATCACCGGCGATATGGGGGTGATGGATGCCGAGGGCCGGGTTTCAATCGTAGGCAGAGCCAAAGACATGGTCATTTCAGGGGGTTACAACATATATCCGAAAGAAGTGGAGAAGCTCATTGACGAGATGCCGGGCGTGGTGGAATCGGCCGTCATCGGGGTGCCTCACGCGGACTTTGGTGAAGGGGTGGTTGCGGTGGTAGTTCCACAGGGGGAGGAGGTTTCCGAGCCAGAGGTGCGATCGAGCCTGGAGGGACGCCTGGCGCGGTTCAAACAACCGAAGATCGTGGTCAACGTAGCTTCGCTACCGCGCAATACGATGGGAAAGGTACAGAAGAACGCGCTGCGCAAACAGTTCAATGATCTGTTCGATAGTGGCCGCTGAAACAGTGCGGCATCCTGCTTGGCGGATAAAAGCCGGACGGATTTTTTACCACTGTCAGTTATTCGAATGGTTATTCGAACTGTTAGTTCATTAAAACTTGTCAAGGGAGATAGTCGGATGTTTATTGCCATGAATCGATTCCAGATTGCCCATGGCTTCGAAGAGGGATTCGAGCAGGTGTGGCGCCAACGCGATTCGTACCTGTCCGAAGTCCCGGGCTTCAAAACCTTCAATTTATTGAAAGGCCCGGTGAGGGAAGATCATGTGCTCTACGCTTCCCACAGCGTGTGGGAATCAAAAGCGGCGTTCGAAGCATGGACGGAGTCTGAAAGTTTCCGTAAAGCCCACGCTCAAACGAGTGCACCCAAAGGAACTTACCTGGGGCATCCTGATCTGGAGACCTTTGAGTCGGTGCTTTAGTCCATATGCTTAGGGCAATTTGTTTCGGCTTGTTGCTCGCAGGCAATGTTGGTCATTCTACGGATCATCATTATCGGCTGAGCTTGAATCAATCGCTGGATTACATCTCGGTCGAGGCCCATCTCGGGGACGCTGTTTCTTCCCTGACGGCGAGAAACGGCGATACGGATTTGCTGGATTCGTTGACCGATTGCAACGGCGAACGCTTGAACGCGCGCCGTGGTCGCATTCGAATCGACGCTGAACAACGTTGTGTACGGTACAACTACCCTCTGCGGCAATCGTCACGGCGGGTATCGCAGGGATCGTCACAACGGCTTTTGTTTGCGGACGGCGTCGTTGTCACCTCGCCAAGCGAATGGTTATGGATTCCGACCCTCGAGGGGGAAGACCAGGTGCTGATCGAGGTGGATGGACCCGAGAACCTTCGCTTCTCCGTTCCCTGGCGGGTGCTCGATAACGGGGTGTTTGCACTTGGACCTTCCCCCCAGAGCAGCCGCAGCAACGTCATCTTCGGCCACTTTCGCGAACGTATGTTGCGACTGCCTGGCACGGAGCTTCGCGTGGCGTTGCTCGACGTTTCCGAGAACCGCTTGAGCGAAGACAAGATTCTTTCCTGGCTTGACGCCGCAGCGCGAGATGTTGCCGGTGTGTCGGGCAAATTTCCCAACCCGAATCCGCAGATCATCGTGATGGCGACAGGACCCGGACGCCGCGGCGGTGGGGGTTCAGCCGTGCCGTTTGGCCATGTGATTCGCGACGGTGGAGAAGCCGTGCGGTTTTTTGTGAATGGCGACAAACCTCTGGACGACTACCTGGGTGATTGGACGGCAACCCACGAGTTCGCGCACCTGCTGCTGCCGTACATCGAATCGAAGCAGAAGTGGATATCGGAAGGATTTGCGAGCTACTACCAGAACGTGCTTCTCGCGCGGCGCGGAGTTTACAGCGAGGAAGAAGCGTGGCGCCGCCTGCACCGCTCCTTCAGCCGGGCGCGCGAGATCAAAAACCCACCGTCCCCGAACAACACGGCAGGACGTTCGTTCTGGGAAGTGCGAATGCTCGTTTACTGGAGCGGCGCTGCCGTGGCTTTGCTTGCCGACGCCGAGCTTCGTGAGGTGAGTGGTGGAAAAGAGTCGTTGGATACGGTTCTTGGTCGCCTCCGGAGTTGTTGTCTACCCTCGCCCCGGCAATGGCGCGGTCGGGATTTTTTCGCCAAGCTGGACGAGTTGAGTACTTACAAGGTATTCAACCGGCTGTATGAGGAACATGCGGACTCGAGGGGCATGCCGGATCTAACGGAGCTTTTTCATAAACTCGGTATCAAACCGGCGGGAGAAAAGGTTCAATTGCTTGAAAATGCGCCCCTGGCGCATATTCGCCGTAACATCATGAAAAAAACCAGGAGCAACTGACCATGCCGATATTCGAGCGAGGTGACACAACGATTTATTATGAAGAGCAAGGCAGCGGGTTTCCCGTTCTACTGATCGCGCCAGGTGGAATGCGTTCGGCAATTCCGTTCTGGAAGAGCGCACCATGGAATCCTATCGAGCAACTCGCTGCCGATTATCGGGTCATAGCGATGGACCAGCGTAACGCCGGACAATCCACCGCGCCCGTGCGGGCAACCGACAGTTGGCACGTTTATACCGAGGATCAGTTAGCCTTGATGGATCACCTGAGTGTCGATCGGTTTCATGTGGCAGGCATGTGTATTGGCGGCCCCTACTGCATGGGTCTCGTTCAGGCGGCGCCGGAACGGGTTGCCGCGGTCGTGTTGTTGCAGACCATCGGCCTGTTTGAGAACCGGGAGGCGTTTTTCGCCATGTTTGACGACTGGGCGCAGGATCTGAAACCAACACGCCCGGAGGTAGCGGAAAGCGACTGGGGCAACTTCAGGCAATCCATGTACGGCGGAGATTTTCTGCTCAACGTCTCACGGGAGTTTGTTGCCGGGTGTCGGACGCCTCTGCTGGTGTTGTGTGGCAAAGACCTTTATCACCCCGAAGCAATCTCACGGGAGATC
>JAPUJX010000204.1 GCA_027295975.1 Gammaproteobacteria bacterium | reverse complement strand
GAAAATCACCCCAATCATCAGTCGAGTAGCGAGGTGGCCATGAAGCGGAAGAATCATGATGGGCATAAACGCATTTCCCTGGCCATAGTCGCCGCTGCCCTGGCGTGCGCATCCGCGATGACTCTGTTCGCAGCGACCGGGCTGGCTCGGGAGCGGTCCGTCTGGGAAGGCGTCTACACCGACACCCAGGCCACGCGCGGGAAGGAAACCTTCATTCGGGCATGTGTCGAGTGCCACTCCAACAAACCTGGAGAAACGGCCGGGGACGGAACCGCACCTTCGCTCATTGGGGAGGGTTTCGGTTTTCGGTGGACCGATTTTTCGATTGCCGACCTCTTCGATACCATCAGGCAGACAATGCCCGAGGCCGCGCCGAACAGCTTGAGCCCTCGAGAGTATGCGGCAGTTACCGCATACCTGCTCAAGCTCAACGGGTATCCCGCCGGAGGGGTGGAAATCGACTACGCCCAGCGCGAGAACATGAGCCGAATTTTCATCGACGAAGGTCCACCCTGAAGGCCGGCGGGGCGTTTATGCGAGGATGGTTTTTCGGTGTAAGCCTATGCCCAACAGGCCACTCATCAACAGTACCAGAGCACCCGGTTCCGGCACGATGATTGAACCGGACCCCAGGTCCGCCTGCAGTTCCGATGCGATTTCGAAACCCAGAAGGTCGTCTAAGACATATTCTCCGGACAGGATGGAGGAGAAAGAGAGGGGGGATTGGAGGATATCCAGCGCGCTCGTCCCGAAATCCAACCCAACAAAAGTCAATGTACCCAGGACAAAATCGTCGGGTTGAAAGTCCCTCAGGTCATCATCGAAATCAAACGAAAGTTCATAGACATTAACGACACCCCCGAAATCCAGGACGTCAGTCAACGTACCGAATCCAAAGACATCCAGACCTGTGCCGAAGGTAAAACTCTGAAAGGCCAGAATGGAATCGTCAAAGCCAACATACAGATCAAAGCCGGTCAAAATTTCATCGCCCAGACCAGATACACGCAAATCAACAGTGGCGCTGCCACCCAATGAAATGGACTGATCGCCGGGTTCGAAACTTATGATCACCGCCTGCGAATGAACGGTGAAACCTAGAAGCAGGAGCAGGCAGATAAATCTATACTTCATTGTCGTACCCCTTCAGCTTGGATAATCGGATTGCTGTAAGTGAAGACCTTTCACTTCTGAAGGCACATTAGATGTTATGTCGGCGAAACCTTGTATGCCTTTTGTAACCTTGTTGTTTAACTGTTGTATAGGTTGATGTCGGAGCGCGAGCGGACTTCTCGGACGGATTCCTGACTAGAGGGATTCAAGATCGACCACCGAGGGGAGCGCAGTCATACTAGTCACCCGCAGGGGTCGAACGCCGGGTTGTTGCCGCCATGAACTGGATGCGTCTGAGCTTGATGGTGTTGCTGGTGCCAATGGTCGTCGTTGGCGGCGCATGGTTGTGGTTGCTAAACGCGGATCTCACATTCCTCAAACCCACCCTTGAGAATTATGTTCGAGAGCTGGTGTCACGCGAATTCGTCATCCGCGGGGCATTCGAGTTGGAGTTCGGTGAGCGCATCACGCTGATCGCCGGGGACGTCAGCTTAGGGAACAGCAAATGGAGCGATACCCCGGAGATGGTGCATATCGGGCACCTGCGCGTCGAAGTGGATTTATGGTCGCTTGTCGACGGCCCTCTCATCGTCAATCTGATAGAGGCCAGTGGCGCCCGGATCTTTTTACAGGAGCTGGCGGATTCGCGTCGCAACTGGTCTTTTGGAGAAGGGGGATCCGCCGACGATGATGGCATCGATCCATTCGTCCTGGAAGAAGTATCCCTCGAGGAAGTAACCATCACGTACACGGCACCTCAATTCGCGAGGCCTGTGAGCATTCGCGATTTGTCGGTACGACAAATTCATCGCCGTCGTGACGATTATCTCGAAGCGGAAATTACCGCCACCGTTAATGATCGCGAACTCGAGGTTCGGGTGGACATCGGACCCTTCGAGAACCTGTTGCGGGGGCAGGCGATTACCTACGATGCAACTGCTCGCTTCGCTTCGCTGAACATCTCCAGTACCGGTCGCATAGATCACCTCGCGCACCCGGTCAGACCGGAAATAACCCTGCGTCTGGATAGTCCGGATGTCGATGAACTCACCAGTCTTCTGGGTCTCGCCGACTATGGAGACGGCAGCCTGACATTGGCTTTGGAACTCACCCCCCGCGCCGACTCGGTGGAGCTTTCCATCGAGGGTGATTTGGCCGGTCTGCGCGTTACCGCGTCCGGCACCGACTCGGAGTTACAATCATTGCGCAAAGCCACGTTCCGGGTTGACGCTGAAGGAGAGCACCTGGGTCGTTTCCTGGCTTTGTTCGGCATCCGTCGGGTACCCGACGAGCCATTTAGAATTTCTGGCATGGCATCGCGTGATGCCGCGCATCTGTTGATCGAAGATCTGACCATGGAGCTTGGCGGTTCATCGCTGCGACTCGACGGACAAGTGACGCGATTTCCGGATCTGGATGGGGCGGATCTGCGCTTGAGGGTGCAGGGCGAAGACCTCGCACAGTTCAAGGAAATGTTGCAGCTGCCTGATGCGGCAAGGGGTCCGTTTGATTTCAAGGCTAACGTTAATCAGACGGTGGACGGGGTTGATGCGGTAGAGATTGTCATGGTCACCCCGCAGTTGAGTTTGAATATTGGCGGACTGCTCGGCGACCCCCCGGCGTATGCGGGTACCCGTTTTACCTTTAGTGGCAGTGGCACTGATTTACATGAGCTATTTGCCGCATATGGGATTGCCGACGCGGTCGTTCTGGAACATATCCCGATCGAGGCTTTCGAAATACGCGGCAAAATTGCTGTCACGAACGACAGTTTTCAACTGACACAAGTGCAAGCCGAGGTCGGTGACGCACACCTGCAGATCGATGGGCATCTCGCCCGCGAACCCGATTTCATCGGAAGCCGCTTATCGATTGTTGCCAGTGGCGCGGATTTGGAAGATCTGATTGCCGATGCGGCAAACATCGATATCCAGTCCACCGAATTTGAACTTTCCGGCAGTATCGAGCGCTTGGAAGACAGTCTGCGTATCAGTGATGTGCGCCTGTCGGGTGTTGCCGGGTCCCACCTGAAACTCGATGTCGATATCGGTTGGCCGCTGACTTCGGCGTCTTTCGGTGAGTTTCTATTGGAAATATCCGCTCCCGATGCCAGCAAACTGCCCTTTCACCACCCCGCGTTCGAATTCAGCCCCCTACCCTTCGAACTCGAAGCGCAAGGAAACTGGCGTGATGGATATCTGGTTTTCGAGTCGGCCAGGGCCAAGTTGGGTGAAGCGGAACTCGCCTGGCAAGGCATCTTCGACCGGCCTCCGGATCTTTCGGCAACCGATTTGCGTTTGAGTATCAACGCACCGGACCTTTCTGCGTTGGGTTTGCTTGATGGCGAACCTCTACCCACGCTCCCCTTCTTGCTGGACGCTCACTTCGACGGCACGACGCAGACCTACAGATTGGACCGGATGACCGGGGTTTTGGGACGAACGATTTTCAACGGTCGATTGGACGTAGATTTCAGTGGCCCGCGGCCCTTTGCCGCTGCAAAACTCGACTTCCCGGTGTTGGATTTGCGCGACTGGTTGATTGATGACGAAGCAGCAACTCCGGAGTCGCTGATCGACGACCATCGGGTCATCCCGGATTATCCACTACCCCTGGACCAGTTTCGTGTCGTTGATGGGACTTTGCATCTCACTGCCCGGGAAGTGCTTTTGGAATCGACCTCCTTCACGGATGCGTTGTTGCGGGCGGAACTTTCCGACGGCGCCCTGCGTATCCGGGAACTGGATATGTCTGCAGGTCGTGGCCGGTTCGATGGCACGCTTGCGGTGCTGCCTGCGGGAGATTCTGCACTCGTTGAGTTCACCATGAGTGGCCAGGGTCTACAGCTGAATATAACCGGTGAATCCGATGAGGATCTTGCCGCATCACCAACCTATGATCTGGACATTGAACTGGCGGGTCGGGGCAACACGGCACGCGAACTGGCCGAGAGTCTGAATGGGCGTTTTCTGCTCCAGAGCGAAGGCGGGCTGATCCGCAATACGGCAATCGACGTTTTGTTTGCTGATTTCACCCGGGAGCTTATTGCCCGGCTGAACCCGTTCAGCACCCAAACCCCTTACGGCGAACTTACCTGCGCGGTAGTTGCATTCGAGGTGACGGACGGCACCATTTATACCTCTCCGAACATTATCCTCCAAACCAGCAAGATCAACCTCGTCAGCAAGGGAACAATCGATCTTGCCACCGAAAAAATCGATTTCAATTTCAATACCGGACCGAGTCGCAGGTTCAGTATCAGCGCGGGCGAACTCATCAATCCGTACATCCGGGTGAGTGGGACACTCAACGCTCCGAAAATCTCCCTCAACCGCCAAGGTACTGCTATCGCCGGTGGCGCCGCTGTCGTTACCGGAGGGTTGTCAATTCTTGCTCAGGCGGCTTGGGACAGAACCTTCAGGACGAAAAATCCATGCGAGGCCGCACAGGTGGAGATACGCGGCCGACAATAGGGTCCAGCGTGGGATGCCGTTCATCACAATGGAACCTTTTTGCATCTCAAAAACAGCGGTGAAGCCGAAGCCCGTAGCGATTACTCGTTGGAACACTGTCAGTCGACGGGTTGCAGGGATGGGTTTGGCCGGTTCTCGCGACCTACCTTCGCGCAATTCGTGTCGTTTACCATGACGATGTCCGCGGTGAAATCGAACGTACCTTGACCAGAGAGAAGTGAAGACCCCACGCCATAACCGTCGCATGGCACGCCTTTTTTTTCGAAACGTTCAATTTTCTCGACAGTCATTCCGCCGGACACGATGATTTTTACTTTCGAAAAGCCCGCGTCATTCAGGGCTTGACGCACTTTGACGACCAGATGCTCGTTTACCCCTCTGTACAGATCGGGATCACCCGCCTCATGGATCAGGGATTGGTCTACTAACGTGGAGGCGGTATCCAGGCGCACGCCGTACAATCGAGTGCCCAACGCGCGCGCCACCGAAACGGAAGTGTCCACGCAATTGTTGTCAAAGTCGACGAGGGTCACCAGGCGCACCGCTGCGGAGGTGTGTTCGGCCAGTTTGCGAGTTGCCAGAACGGTGTCCCCGCCGTAAGCCGCGATCAATGCGTGTGGGACTGTGCCGACACCCAGGTCGTTCCACCAGGAAGCTTGAGCGTCGGTCGAAACGCTGGCGGCGCCCGCCAAATGTGCTGCATAACCGTCCCCGGCCTGCACCGACCAGAGGTCGTGTCTTGCCGGGAAGAACATGATTTCTTTGGGGCGTGCCGCATCCACCACTCGACGGGTGTTGGTGGCGATGCGCGTGCGGCGTGACAAAACGCCGAGGTAGAGTGTCTCCAGATGGGCAAAGAGATGATAGGGACCCGCCACCGTCATCACGGTTTCCCAGGGGCTGATGGAAGCGCCGTCGTAAAGCGCATGCACGGTCAGCGCACTCCAGTCGGGCGAACATAACTTGAGAATTGCGATCGCTTCGTCCATGCCGGCCAGAAACGCAGAGGTTCTGCAGAAAACCTGCATCATTACATTCGGCGTGTGGCGGTCGGCAACAAGGACGTCGCGAGCCCGAACGAAATACTTATCGCTGAAATATCCGGCCGCCATCGGTTCGACAGGCAGGTTGAAAATTGTTGGATCAAGGCGTTTTTTTCCGGACATGAACCTGCCGCGAAGCTGAATTGGATGACTAATTACCATAGAGGTCCGCTTCCCGCCACATTAAACGTGGTGGTTGGGGTGCTGACGACGGAGAAGATTTGCTCTACTGTAGCGCGCTTGCGTTTTTGCTCACGGTGGGGATCCGGCATGGTCAGAAGAACAACATTCGTTACCGTATTGGGGATACTCGTGCTAATGGCTTGCGAGGCTCCGCCGCCGGAAGTTCCGTTCAAACCGATCACCGATGTCCGGGAAACCATGGAGTGGATATTGGATCCTGCCGCGGACGTTCTATGGGCCTCGGCCGGGACCATCATCACCATCGATGAGAGTCGGGAACTGGCGCCTACCACGGATGAAGGCTGGGCTCATGTGCGGAACAACGCGGCGGTAGTGGCCGAAGCAGGAAACCTGTTGATGATGCCGAGCCGCGCGAAAGACAACGCAGACTGGATGGAATACTCATCCGCGCTCGTCGACATGGGCGTGCTCGCCATGCAGGCGGCAGATGCGCAGGATTCCGATGCACTCTTCGATGCCGGCGGAAAGCTGTACAGCGTGTGTACCGCTTGTCATCAAGCCTACATATTCGACACCGAGTGATTCTTAAGGCGGTGAGAAACGTCTTGTTTGACGCGAAACGATCGATTCCTTTCACGGTTGCCGCCGTGGTCGGGCTGCTAGTTCCCGTTCTCGCGGCTGCACATTCCATTACCGGCAGCAACGCACAATACGTTCAGGCGATTGACGGGCCTGCCATTGCGCCATTCATGTACCTCGGTGCAAAACACATGGTGACGGGTTATGACCATCTGCTTTATCTCCTCGGAGTGATCTTCTTCGTTTATCGACCCAGACACGTCATCCAGTACGTGACGTTATTTACCCTGGGACACAGCCTCACGCTGCTGACCGGGGTGCTGGGCGGGTTCAAGGTCAATGCGAATCTGATCGATGCGGTCATCGGTCTGTCGATCGTCTACAAGGCGTTCGAAAACATGGGAGGATTCGAACGGGTTTTTGGAGTGCGGCCGAACATCCCGGTTGCGGTTTTTGTATTCGGGTTGTTTCACGGCTTCGGGCTTGCGACCAAACTTCAGGAATTTGCCTTGTCGGAAAACGGCCTGGTGACAAACATCCTGAGCTTCAATCTGGGCGTGGAGATTGGCCAGCTCATGGCGCTTTCGGGGGTGTTAATCGTGCTGGGATGGTGGCGCTTACACCGGAGCTTTTTAACTCAGGCGTTTAACGCCAACACAACGCTGATGGCGGGGGGTTTTATTTTGGCGGGATATCAATTTGTCGGTTATCTGGTGTTGCCGCAGTGACGGGCGCGGAGGAAAACTCGGCGGGGGCGGGCGGAGTTTCCAGGCGCAAGATGGGAATCGCAACGGGAGCTGCCTTGTCAGGCGCGGCGATAGTGCTCGTCACGCTGGTCCTGCCCGCCGAGTATGGGATGGACCCGCTCGGTACCGGGGCTGCCCTGGGTCTTGGTGCTCTTGCCGAACCCGGTTCCAGCACTTTGACGTCACAGGAAACGCCATACAGCGTAAATTCGGTTGAGTTCACGCTTGGGCCGTTCGAATCGGTGGAGTACAAATACCGCATAGAGGAAGGCGGCAGCATGCTCTATTCCTGGGAAGCCACCGGTACACTGCTTTTCGACATGCACAGTGAACCGGATGGCGCGCCGGATGGTTATGCCGAAACTTTTGCCAAGGAACGCACCCAGGGCGACAACGGCACCTACATCGCACCCTTTTCCGGTATCCACGGCTGGTTCTGGGAGAACCGTGGGACCGACGATGTCACCCTGAAATTAGTGAGCGCCGGGTTCTACAGCGGGGCGACGGAGTTTCGCGGGGGTGGGTCGGTCGACTACGAAGTCACGGGGGTTCGCGATTCGAGGTAGCCGGGTTGTGTGGTTGTAAGGTAAACCCCGTTATTTTTCTTTTGGATCCGCCCCGTCCCGCGGGGCGCCAGTACCGGACGAGCCCATGAACAGTTTACGTCCATCGGGGAATGTGATGTCCCGGCCGTTCGCCTTGCAGGCTGGACGGCACCGGTGATCTTTGCTTTGGTAGCCGCGAACGATGATCTCCGTACCGGGTACGAGGGAGTTTTTGGTGATTCCTATGCGCAGCAGGGTGTTCGGTGTGCCGCCTTCAACCATCCATTCCTGGGTGCTGCCGTCTTCCTGCTCGACGGCCAGATGCACCCAGGCGTGGGGGTTGATCCACTCGACCCGAGTGACTTTGCCACGCAGATGTACGGGTGCGTCGCCGTCGAATTCGGCGGCGAAGGCGTGATGTGCAAAAGCGGGTACGGATGCGCCGAGACCTGCGGCCAGCAGCATCGCCGTCAATATCTTCAGGTGTGAGCCGTTCACTCCTCACCTCCGCTGTCAGCGAGCTTCGCGGCTTTTTCCTCATCGTAACGCGCGCCGGCAAGAATGCCCGGTAACGCATAGTTACCTTCATGGCAGGCGTATTCATACATGGGGCCATCGGCCGCATTTAGCGGCATCTCGGCCCGCCACGTGCGGGTAAATGCACCCGGATCGTCCATCGTGAATTCGTAGCGAATCTGCTTCTCGGCAACACGGGTAAATCGTTCGGTGACTTTCAAATCTTCTGTCGTGTAGAGTTGGTGACGAATGGCAGCGCGATAGCTCTGTCCCGGGGTAAAATTTGTCGTTTCCACGACCAGGGTGTCACCTTCCCAGTGGCCGATGGAATCGCCCATCCATTTGCGTATGTGTCTGGCGGGGTGGGTATCGTTCAAGCGGATGATGCGCGCATCGTGGTTCATCTCGACGTGGATCATCACGGTGTCTCGCGATTGCACAATCTGGTAATGGTTGTTGTAGAGCACTGGCAGCATGGGAGGTCCGCCGGTGGAGCCAAAGCCGACAATACATCGTTCACCCAGGGGACGTTCTTCAGGACCGTCGAACCCAGCCCCGACACGGCGCAAAAACTCGAATAGTTTCAGATGCGCACCGAGGCGATACGGTATTTTGCCATTGGGTGGATCGACGATCAGCGACGTGCGAATCTCTCCCTCGAGCACGGCCATTTTGGTGCCGGGATCGATCCAGAACGCGTTGTAGCCGCCCGGGTCGGAGCCCGCGGGCAGGTCGCCTTCGGCTACCGTGTCGAACTGATCGATAAAATTGGCCTGACGCTTCTCCCATTTTTTTGCCTCTTCGGCGCTGATGACGAGGCTGTCCGCGTCGTTGGGCCTAACCAGGGTGGTGATGGTTGCATTTGTCCAGATACCCTGGAGGTCCGGCGCACCATAATAGGTACGCGGTGCGGACCAGTTTTCGGACACGTCATTGGACGTCTCTTCATTGGCTCGGGTCGCAAGGGTGATAGTCACCATCGCGAGTGTAATGCCAAGCGCGGTTGTGGTGCGCCGCAGATACCGCCCGGCACCCCGTTTACTGTCGATAAACATCACCACTTATTCCCTACTCCGACTGGATTCGTTCGCTGGGCACCTTGCGCAGGTCCCCGTACATTAACTCTTCGACAAATTCCACGCATTTGAATTGTTGTAACTGGGCGTCGCGACCGACCCGGCGATACAGCGTCATGCTCATCTTCCAGGGCCGGGTAAAAACGTTGGCGTCGGAGATGGTTGCTTCGTAATACATCGTGTTATCGCTGTTTGGCGTATATCGTTCCACGACGTGTAACGCATCACTGTGGAAGTTACCGGCACGATCCAGCCACGTCTGACCATTAAAACCGCTGACTTCGATTACCAGTGTGTCGCCTTCCCAATGGCCAAACGATTGCCCCATCCAGGAATCGGTGGGGGCTTCACCCGGGTCGGTCAGATAAATGTTGCGCGTTGCCCCGGCATATTCGTAAGCAAAAAAAATCGCTTGTTCGCTGTGGAATATCTGGAACGGGTAGGGCATGTACGTTGCCCGGGGCACCCCGGGTAGATAACACTTGATCTCGGGGTCGGACTGCAGCCAGTTTTGCTGATTTTCGATCTTTTTCGCGGCAGCCCAGTCCTGGTATGGAATTTCGTCGCCTTCCACCACACCGAAACCGGCGGGAACCGAACCGACCGCACCGAGAGCGACAACCTCCTTACTGGGGATCGGTCCGAACTGGCCGGGAGCCATCGCCATCGCCGCCCGGGCCGTATGCGCCTGAATGTCATAATTGGCGGTATTTAATACCTGCCAGACCCCGTTCAGGTCGGGATTGCCGTTTGGTCCTCGGGGTGCAACGTAAACCTGCTCTTCGGTTTCTGCACCCGGGCTGGCGGCGGAGGCGGTTGCTGGCCCCATGGTTGCCGCCACAGCGGTAATGCCGACCAGAAAGGTCTGAATAGCTTTTTTCATCCGATATTCCTTCTACCCAATCGATGGAAACATTCGAGTCGGCGCAAAGTCAACTGCTCAGGTGGGTCCGTTGAAGTGTCATCTCACGAAACGTAGAATGATCGAGCATCGGAACATAAGCGACGAGACAACATCATGTTAGGTAATCAACTCGAGCAAAAGGCTAAAATCAATCATGCCGGACTAACGAATCGCAGGAAGTTCGTGCAATACCTGAGTATGTTGGGTGCGTACGCCAGCGTCGGTGGGTATGCCCTGTTTCGCTCGGGCGATCTGCGTGCCGCCATCGCGGAAGCGAAGGAGACCGTCGGCGAGGCGCCGGCATGGCCGGGAATGACCTACCGTACCCTCGGTCGCACCAACTTCAATGCCAGCCGGTTGATTTTTGGTTGTGGCGCCACGCTTTCCCGCCGCCCCGCGGACCGGTTGCTGGAGACGGCTTTCGAGGCCGGGGTAAACGTTTTCGACGTTGGCACCAGCCGTTATTACAACAAGGCTGAACGCAACCTCGCGCCTTTCGTCAAGAAACACCGGGACGATATTTTCCTGATCTCCAAGGCGATGGTGTACCTCGATGTGGAACCGGAGGAGGAGATCACGGTGGCCCAGGCCAAAACCGGAGCAGCGTCCTGGCTCGAGTTGATGGACGAGAGCCTGCGCGAGTTGGACGTGGATCACGTGGATGCCTATTACCTGATGGGTTCGAACAACCCGTACATCGTGGGCAGCGAAGAGTTTTACAATGCGTTCCAGAAGGCCAAGCAGGCCGGCAAGGTCAGCCATTGGGGCGTAAGCACGCATCAGAATGCCCAGAGGGTATTGGAAACCGCCGTCGACCGCGGCTGGTACGATCTCGCCATGCTGGCGATCACGCCCGCTGGCTGGTACGACTGGAAGGACAAGAACATTCTGGCCGGGACGCCAAACCTGAAGGCGTTGCAACCGTTGCTTGCCAGAGCGCGCGAGTCCGGCATGGGTTTGATCGGCATGAAGGCGGGTAGAATGCTGGCCGGTCGAATGTTTGCGGGTCGTGGTGATTCCACTGCGTTCAACGCGCACTACGATGAGCGGTTCCTCAAGTCGCAACTTTCCGACTTTCAGCGTAGTTATGCCTACGTACTGGAAAATGGCATGGATGTGGTTAATGCCGACATGCAGAATTTCCTGCATCTCAAAGAAAATTTCATCGCCGCCGCGACATCACAGCAATATTTCGCGTAAACCTTGGGGGTCCGTCCAGGCTTGCCTTCCTGCACGATCGTGTTATGGCCCCGACCGCTGCGTAGTATAATTTTAACGAATTATAGTAGCTTTAACACGTTAAAACTGTTTGGAACAGGAGTACAATGCGCCCGTGGATCTCATCACCGAACAACGTATCGAGCGCCGTGCCCGCATCCTGAGCAGGGCGCGTGAGTTGATTGCCGAGCAGGGTTACGAGGCTGTCACGGTGCGTGCGCTCGCTAAACGCTGCGGGGTGAGCGTCCCGACGTTATACAACCAGTTTGGCGGTAAAGATGGCGTGCTCAGCGCGGCCATCGAGGATCACCTCCAGGGGATGCTGAATTTGACCCGGACGTCGGCCGTGGCATCGGGTTACGAACGCCTGTTGGAAATTGTGGATCGATGTGCAGACCAGATTCTGAGCCTCGCCGCGTACCATCGCCGGTTGCTCGAAGCTTTTACCTCGATCAATTCCACCGCCCGCGTACAACAACGCCTCGCGGAACAGTTGGCCAGCGCCATGGCGGGTGAGTTGCACATCATGCAAAAGCAGCAACAGCTCGCGGCGTGGGCGCACTGCGGTCAGGTTGCCGGGCAGATGACGTCGGCCTGCATCGGGTCAGCGGTGGTTTGGAGCGCTGGCCTTGTCCGGGACGATCGGCTCGAAGCCTCGTTGCGTTATTCCACGGGTCTGGTGTTGCTTGGCGTGGTGCGCGGTAATCCCCGGAGTTTATTGGAACAGCGCGTTCGCAGCGCACAGGAACAATTGACCTTCGAGACCAGACAGGAAAGAACATTAGAGGAGAGTTAGATGGCACAACTATTTCCCGATCATCCGAACCTGACAGGTGGGTTCGCACCCATCCAGATGGAGTGTGATGCACACGATCTCGTCATTGAAGGTGAGGTTCCGAAGGACTTGTTCGGCACGTTTTTCCGCAACGGCCCCAACCCGCAGTTTGCCCCGCGGGGAGAACATCACTGGTTTGCCGGGGATGGAATGATCCATGGCTTCTACGTGGAGAACGGGCGGGTTGCTTACAAAAACCGCTGGTGCAAAACGGTCAAGTGGAACAAGGAACACGATGCCGGGAAATCACTTTTTGCCGCGTTCAATCCAATGGATGCGGACGAAAGCGTTCAAGGTATCGAAACCGATGGTCTGGCAAACACCAACGTCATCTGGCACGGCAACAGGCTCCTCGCGTTGGAGGAAGGTCACGCACCGTTCGAACTCGACCCCGATACGCTCGAATCGAAAGGTGCCTGGACATTCGACGGCAAGCTGAGCGGGCCCATGACCGCTCATCCCAAGATCGATCATGAGACAGGTGAAATGTTGTTTTTCGGCTACAACGCGGATGGGCTAATCTCCGAACACATGTCGTTTCACGTGGTTGATAAAACAGGCAAGTTAATCCGTTCGGAGACTTTCAAAGCGCCATACGCGGCGATGGTGCACGATTTCATCGTTACCAGGGAACATGTGATTTTTCCCATCATGCCGCTGACGGGTTCCATGGAGCGGGCCATGTCGGGAGCACCCGCGTACGCGTGGGAGCCGGAGAAGGGTGTCCATATCGGCATCATGCCGCGTAATGGTTCGGTGGACGACATGCGTTGGTTCAGAGGCGATCCGTCGTACGTATTCCATCCCATGAACGCCCACACCGAAGGCGACATCGTCACCTGTGATGTGTGCGAGTTCGAACAGGCCCCGTTGTTTCCGATGCCCGACGGCACGCCGGGTGACCCGGACAAGGCGATACCGAGGCTTACCCGTTGGACGTTCGACCTTTCCCGCAATACAGACGACTACAAGTGGGAGCGTCTGGATGATGTAGCGTGTGAGTTCCCACGACTCGATGAGCGTTTCACCGGCATGCAGTATCGTCATGGTTTCATGGCGCGCGACAACAACGCGGAATTCAGCATCGGTGGTTTCAACGGTATTGCCCATGTCGATCATGCGACCTGTAAAATCGACGTTCACGATGTTGGCAGCGCGTGTGCGACCTCGGAGCCCGTTTTCGTGCCCCGTTCGGAAACGGCCGACGAAGGAGATGGGTATCTCCTTGCCAACGTCTACAGTGCCGAGCGGAAGGCGAGCCACCTGCTGATCCTGGATGCCCGGAACGTGGCCGGGGAACCGCTGGCAAAAGCCTACCTCGATCACCGCGTGCCGTTCGGTTTCCACGGCAACTGGAGACCCGGGGCAAACTGAACGGATCAAAACGTTCCCGGGCCAACGATTTCCAGACGACGAAGATCAAGCCATCATTGGAGCAGGCGAAATCTGGGTTCGAAACGAACAATCG
>JAPUJX010000203.1 GCA_027295975.1 Gammaproteobacteria bacterium | reverse complement strand
CGGTCAAAGCGCTTCTCGCCAACGGGGCCAATCCCAATGCACGGGAACGGCGTCAACAGACTGCATTGATGTGGGCTGCGGCCGAAGGTCATGTGGCCGTGGTGGAAACGCTCGTCGATGCGGAGGCCGATTTTCGTACACCGCTCGAATCGGGTTTTACCCCGCTGTTTTTTGCGGCACGTGAAGGCCATGCGGATGTCGTTCATGCGCTGCTCGAGGCTGGGGTGGACGTCAACGAGGCGCTTCACCCCAGTGGGGGGCCCGCCTACCGGATGGCGAGGGAAGGCACCAGCCCGCTCTTGCTCGCCATCGAGAACGGCCATTACGAGCTTGCGATCGCACTGGTTAAAGCAGGGGCGGACCCGAACGACGCCCGAACGGGGCTGACGCCGCTGCACAGATTGAGCCTGGTGCGCAAACCCGATGCCAGCGACGTGGGCGACCCGGCGCCGAGAGGGTCCGGAAACCTGACCAGCCTGCAGTTCGCCCGTGAACTGGTGAATCTGGGTGCGAACGTCAATGCGCGTCTGGGCGTGGTCGAGCCGTGTGTAAGCCGCTTTGCGTGCGGCAAATTGCGTGGCGCTTCGCCGTTTCTGGTGGCCGCCGACCGGGCGGACGCACCTTATATGGAACTGTTGCTCGAATTGAGGGCAGACCCGTTCCTGCGAGCGGCGAACAACACCACACCTCTCATGGCCGCTGCGGGGCTTGGCACGAATGCCCCCATCGAGGAAGCCGGGACGGAAACAGAGGCGCTGGAAGTCGTCGAGTTGCTCCTGAGCCTTGGCGCAGAAGTGAACGTGGTGAACGACAATGGCGAAACGGCCATGCACGGGGCCGCGTACGGCAGCTTTCCGTCGGTGGTGTTCCGACTGGCCGAACACGGCGCCGATCCTGGGTTATGGCGAAAACCCAACATTTACGGCTGGACACCGCTACTGATCGCCGAAGGCTACCGGCCGGGAAATTTCAAACCGGCGCCGCCGACCATTGAGGCGCTCCATCAAATCATGTTCGCCGTGGGCATCCCCACCGGCGGTCCTCGACCGCGGCACATCGGGGGTTACGAACAGGCGCGGCTGGCGGCAGAAAAGAAGGCAAGGCAGATGGAGCAATTTGTGCCTGTCTCGGGAGGGAGCTTCATGATGGGAAGCCCGGGCGATGAACCCGGCCGTGCCGATGACGAAGGTCCGGTTCACCCGGTCACCGTGGCGGCTTTTGCAATGGCCGTCACTGAGGTCACCCGGGAAGAGTTTGCGCGCTTCGTTGCCGATACCGGATACGTTACGGATGCCGAAAAGAGCGATGGCGGTTGTGGCGGGATTGGGGCGCGTGAGGACGAACGCAGAGACTGGCGCGAGCCAGGTTTTGTCCAGACGGATGATCATCCTGTGGTATGCGTGAGCAGGAACGATGCAGTACGGTACGCGGCCTGGTTCACTCGAGAATCGGGAAAGCGGGTGCGACTGCCGACGGAAGCCGAGTTCGAATACGCCCTGCGGGCGGGCGGCGGTACCCTCTACCCGTGGGGAGAGGACGGTGAAGCGGGATGTTTGTACGGCAACATCGGTGATGTGAGATTCAAGGAACACTTTCCGGAGGCGAAAAGTGCTGCTGCCTGTGACGACGGCTATGGCCATACGGCGCCCGTCGGCATCTACATTGCGGACGTAAACGGCATCAAGGACCTTTCCGGTAACGTCTGGGAGTGGACGGCCGACTGTTTCCACCCGAACTTTCAGGATGCGCCGACCGATGGCTCGGCATGGATCGACGATGGATGCGAGGTTGGCGTTCTAAGAGGCGCATCGTTTGACGATGGCCCGGTATATCAGCGCTCCGCCAATCGTGTAGCGGTGCCGCCAAGTGGCGGCGCCACGGTATTCGGTATTCGACTCGTGCATGACTTGGGCGAAAGTCTGTAGTCGAGCATGACAAGACGCCGATTGCCTCAATGCGGGTGCCGTTGCAGATGTTGGCGGAGCAGATCCTTGCCGTAGTCGTTGCCGTTAGGGGTACGCACGACGGTATGCACGTGCTCCCGATTCGGTAGATCGGGGCCTGCCAGCGCCACCGGCTTCTGGTGGTCGTATTCGATCATCACCACGGGGCTGTGAATTCGATAGTAGAAAACACTATCCGGCTCGGTGCCTCCAACCCAGGCAAATCGGGTATCATTCCAATGGTTGACTATCTCGGTCAATTTCACCTCGGCATGGGGCCTGTCGATGTTACCGATATACAGCCTGAGCAAAGACAGGGCCAACTCGCGCTGTTCCAATGAGAACGCTTCCAAGCTGACCCCGGCGTAGGGAACAATCGCGTTGTCCTGAAACAACTCGCCGCGATTGTTGTTGGAAATCTTGTCACTTTCGATGATGGCCGTCGATCGTTGTGCGTCGTCGAGGGAGTTGACGAGGGCGAGTCCCGCCGCAAGTTCCTCCTCGAGTATGACGGTCCCGGCGAAACGGCCCTCGGTTGCCCGGATCGGTTCTGCCCCCATGAAGGTTGGCGTCATCACCACCTGATCGCCCAGAACGAAATAGTTGATGATCAGATGATGACCGTCTATCTGCCACCCCCAGGGTTCGGTGTTCGAGGGTGTTCCCATGATAGTGAACCAATAACGTTTTTCCCCATATTGATCGTGATCGTCCATGAGGTCGGAGAGATGGCCTTCCAGGCGCATGATATTTCGGGCGGTCTCCAGACCGCTTGGGCTGAGGCTCGCCGTGAGCAAGCCGAAAGCTGCCTGGGTCTGGTTCGCATCCATCTCCAACAGGCCGACACCTTGTCGGGTTGAGATGTGGATGTTCGCCCAGCGCCGCCATTCAAGGTCGTCTATCGGGAAAAGCAGACGCTCACGCTGGCTGGCATTCATGGTGGCGACGAATTCGTTGGCCGCCCGAACCACGCCTTCGGTGTCTGCACCGGTCCACTCGATGGGAAAGAGACCGGATTCTATCGTTCCATCCGACGTCAGCCCGAGGAAGGGTTCGTCCAGCATGTTGTCTTCAATGATTGGCCAGATCACTCTGGAGGCAACCACCGGCTTCCAGAATGCGAGCCCGATCAAAACCGCAATCGAAACCACCAGAACGAGGAAAACTTTTACGATTAGTTGCACGAACTGTTGTGCTCCCTGATGGGTGTGGCCAGCTTACGCGACTGGTGCTCGGGATTGCACTTGTTCGTCACGGCATTCCTATCGCATCCATTCAGTGTTTCCCGAAGGACGTTCGTAACCCCAGGTGCGGTAGAGGTCCGTTTACTCAGCGCCCAACTGTTAACATCGAACGACACACTCACAAACCCGAAGTGAGCGTCCGGATGTATAGTAGTGGCTCGCTCGTCAGACGGAGGATATGTCATGTTCTCGTCCCGTTCAGCCAACATAAAGCTCAACACCCTCCTCATCATCGGATTCGTGCTGTCTTCAGCAACCGTCCTCGTGGCTGAAGCTGACATCAAACGGACCTCATCCGGCAAGCCGGACCTGTCCGGCACATACAATGCCGCGACCCTCACGCCTCTGGAACGGCCTGAGAAATTTGGTGACAACCTGTATCTCACCCCGGAAGAAGCCGACGAGATCGAGAAGAACGAACAGACTCGCATAGCGGAACGTTCTGCGGTCAGCGATCCGGATCGCGAAGCGCCGCCTGACGGTGGAGATGGTTGACCGGGTGCCGCGGGTAACGTGGGTGGTTACAACTACTTCTGGATCGATCGTGGCACCGATTCCTTCACCGTTGGGGGAAAATTCCGGACCTCAATCATAGTAGAACCAAAAAATGGTCGTAGGCCTCCGATGACGGAAGTCGCCGCCACCGCACGCGAGCACCTGATCGCGAGCTTTCGTCGCACCAACGATGGCACCGCTTATTGGCTTGATAAGGAGGGTCCGGGGCCCTATGACAATATGGAGCAGCGCCCCAATGCCGAGCGTTGCCTCCTCGGGTTTACCGGCGCGGCGCCAACGCTTCCAAGTGGTTACAACAACTTCAAGCGAGTGGTGCAGACCGAAGATCATGTGATGATTCTGATCGAGATGGTGCACGACGCACGCATCGTCCGCATGAATTCCGAGCACATACCGGCTGCAGAGAAGAAGTGGCTGGGCGACTCAATCGGCTGGTGGGAAGACGACACGCTGGTCGTCGATACGACAAATTTCCACCCCGTGGCTGGTGGAAGGCGTGGCCGCTCACCTGAGTACCATGTGGTTGAGCGGCTCACCATGCAGGACGATGGCAACATCCTCTACCGCTTTACCGTCGAAGACCCCTCGACCTGGACCGCACCATGGACAGGTGAATACATCTGGAAGGCTGATGCGGGTAGGCTTTATGAGTATGCCTGCCACGAAGGCAACTACTCCTTCGGCAACATCATGCGCGGCGCGCGCATGCTGGAGAGGGATATGGAGGGGTCGCCAGGCGCTCTCGACTGAACGCTCTGAGGTAGTCCTATACTGGAACTCGCTGGCAACACCCGGTCGGGAAATAGCGATACGCAAGGAACATGAATGAATTCCGCAAAACTGACGCTCAGCTGTCTTGTCTTATTGGTTGCGTCGACCGCGACCGGTCAGGAGGCCCGCCAACCGGGTGAACAGGCACGCGGTGGCATCCGCGCCGTAGCTGATCTGTTCCAGGAGAATTGTGCGGTCTGTCATGGAGAGCGACTGGAAGGTGCAGCGCAGGGTACCGCGCTCATTGGGTCGGACCTGATGCACGGTGACCAGATCGCCGATGTCACAACCAGCATTGCCGATGGATTTGCCGAACGAGGCATGCCCGCCTGGTCCGAGACCCTTACCGAACAGGAAATCAAAGGTCTCGCGTTATGGGTCATCGAAAACCGTGAGGGTATGTTGATGAACGACATGCGCCTGACTTTCGAACTCACGGTTCCAGAAGAGGCGATCAAAACGGAGCTTTACGACCTCAAGGTTGAACTTGTCGCCGAAGGTCTCGACCCGCTACCTTATTCGATCGCGCCTCTGGCCGATGGCCGGATTCTCCTGACCGAGAGGATGCGTGGGTTGCGGATAATCTCCGCAAGCGGTGAAAAGTCCGCTTGGATAGAGGGAACGCCAAAGGTTTATGACGACGTTCCGCGCCCCGGTGGCCTCGACTGGGGTCAAGGTCGCATGCTGGATGTAAAGCCGCATCCGAACTATGCGGAAAACGGCTGGATCTACCTCCACTACACAGACCGTTGTTCTGATTGCAATGTTATCAGTCGCGAGACCAAACGGCCCGTTTCGATGAACGCTCTGGTGCGTGGTCGCATTCGTGACGGCAAGTGGGTGGACGAGGAGACTATCTATCGCGCGCCGGTCGAGTTTTACACACCAGGTACCGATTTAGCCGCCGGAGGGCGCACCGCTTTCGACCCCGAGGGTTTTGTTTTCATCAGCGTGGGTATGCGCGGCTGGAAAAGCGTGCAGAACTTAGGCTTTCCCGACGGCAAAACGCACCGCGTGCACGATGACGGGCGCATCCC
>JAPUJX010000202.1 GCA_027295975.1 Gammaproteobacteria bacterium | reverse complement strand
TTGTGTCTGCTTTCTGGCTGAGCTTTTTTATGACAATTCCGTCAGCCTGCGGCGGAGGTGTACCACCGGCTACCGCAGCCGACCTGGTGATGCCGCGCATGCGAGCCGTCGCCGGTGCTTACTTCATTCTAATCAATACGTTTCTCGGGTTGGCACTTGGCCCCTACGTCATGGGCCAGCTTTCTGATATGTTCCAGGCAGGTGGCATGAACGATGCGGACGCGCTGCGCACTGCGATTGCGGTGTCGACGCTTACGCTGATACCTGCGTTGTTTTTTCTCTACATGGCGCAACGCCATCTACCGCACGATGAAGCGACGCGACTCGAACGTGCCAGGGCGTTGGGTGAGCCAGTAGATGAGTTGCAGGCTGCCTGAACAGAACGAGTTGAAACTCTGCAGGATCTAACACGCCTCTAATTTCATTGGCTTGGTTTTCAGATTTTGCCTTACACGGCAGGTTGGTGAACATACTGTCGTTTTTCCAACTCGTAACCCCGACAATAACGCCAACCTCTCCGACACCCGGCTCCATCCATGAAACTAGACAAGCTGCGCGATGCCGAAGCACTGTTTCTGCACCAGTACCCCGGCGGGTTCCAGGACGAAGCGCTGCAGAAAATAGTCCGCAAGCACAATGTCGGCAAGCTATCTGAGTTTGCCGCGACGGCTTTGACCCGGGAGAGCTTCGGCAATCAGGCCCAGGTACTTCGGGATATCGTGAAGATCGTTTCGCGCTCATCCATGGTTTCCATGTTCGAGAAACCCAAGTTCCGGGACTACGTCAATGGTCTCAGCCGGCACGATCGGGCACATCTGGCCAATGGGTTCAAACGGCTGTTACACGGAAATCAGGAGCGGGGTTTAAATGACGTCGTGGACGTGCTGAGCGACGGCAAGCTTGCTAAATGGAGCATCGTTACCATCTGCCTGTTGCAATATCACCCACAACGAGAGGTGTTCGTTAAACCAACGACCACAAAAAACGTGATCAGGCAATTCGAGCTGGAAAACCTGGTATACCACCCACGTCCGAACTGGGAGTTTTATGAGGGCTACCGAAACGCCATCGAGCAGATGAAAGCACAGGTCAACCCCGCGCTGTCGCCTAACAATGCCGCATTCACCGGCTTCCTAATGATGGTTTCGGCCGTAGACTGATACCGCTGGTTCGACTGACAGGGACTGCTAAAATTCTGCCTTTGATCACCATAGGGGAAGTCTATGGACAGGCGCCAAGCAGCGCTCGCGCACGTAAAGAACCAGGCATCCAAGGGGGACGTGGAAGCGATTCTGCTCGCGCTCGATGACTTTGCGATTCACCAGGAATTTCTCATGAACGTCGGTCCGGAAAAGGGTCCCCTGCTGCAGGCCAAGGTAAGTGCCCTGAGCGCAGGAGCTCGAGTGCTGGAGCTTGGATGTTTCTGCGGATACTCAGCTGTATTGATCGGTACCGCGCTCCCGGAAGGAGGATCATTACTTGGTATCGAAGTGGACGGGGAAAGTGTTCAGGTTGCGCGCGCCATGGTTGATTACGCGGGTCTGAACGGCAAGGTAACAATTCAACATGGATCATCCGATGAGGTTATTCCAACACTCGCCGGAACATTTGACCTGGTTTTTCTGGACCATTGGAAAGAACTCTACAAACCAGACTTGTTGGCGCTCGAATCCCATGGGCTCATTCAACCCGGAGGTGTGGTCTTCGCGGACAATGTGGGTCCTCACTTCAATCCGGAAGCATATCTGAAACACGTACGACATTCGGGCCGCTACGACACGGAGTACCATTCCAGTCATATCGAATATCGCGACGAAGAAGATGGTGTGGAGATCTCGGTTCTGAGGCAGACGTCGTTCAACGCCCTTTGAGCAACCTGCGAACACGCGGGCATTCGCAGCGTCGACGGATAGCTCGATGATCTTAGGGAGCGGCCGACCCTTCCTAATGCGAGGTGTTGGCAGGGAGCCCTTCGGCTATCATCACGGAGATAACGTGAAGGAAGGGAACCGATGCCGATGTTCGATACGGCCTTTTATCGATCTGCACATCCACCGGTTGGCAACTCACCGGGCTAACCCCCACCAAGGGTACTCACAAGAAGCCACAAGGAAAAACAGGGGATGCTAGTCTACGGCGTTTGGCAGGACAGTATGTGGAGGGAAACATGCCAGTAACAAGCACATGGACGCTGAGAATCACGGCAACCCTGATCGGGATTATCGGGTTGCCCATGACATGGTTTGGCGCAGAGCTTGCGTTATTGGGCGGCACTCCCTACTACGTGTGCGCCGGTATTCTGATGTCCATCAGTGCAATCGAATTGTGGCGTGTCCACAAGCGCGGATTTTTCCTGTTCGCGGCGGTACTACTGTTGACCCTCGCCTGGGCGGTTTACGAGACAGGTACCGAATTCTGGCTGGTGGGATCGCGAATCTGGTTGATCGGTCTACTCTCGCTCTGGCTTTGCACGCCGGTTGTTCGCCGGCCGCTGTGGGGCGAGGATATGCCACCACTGTTTAACATGCGCATTGTGCAGGTTTGCGCGGCAATCAGCACAGCGGTGCTTTTCGCCATGACATTCGACTTACTCAGCAGTCCAGTTCTACCCATTGCAGACCAAAGTTACGGCCCTGCCCAGAACCCCTCGGACTGGCGCGCCTATGGCGCCAGCAAAGCGGGTACGCGTTATGTACCCCATTCCCAGATTAATATGACGAACGTTGCCGAGCTGACGCAGGTCTGGCAGGCGGATACCGGCAGAATTGGTCGATTCAGCGGTACACCCATCCAAATAGACGATGGCCTCTACCTGTGTACCGCCCAGAACGTCATGCTTGCGCTGGACGCCGACACGGGTGCCGAGCGCTGGCGTTTCGATCCCGAAAACGACACGCCAGCATTCGGTATTCTCGGCAACTGCCGCGGCGTGACCTATTACCACATCCCGGAGCGCCCCAAGGGCGAACTCTGTGCAGAACGCATATATACGGCCACAACCGATGCCCGCATGATCGCGGTGGACAAGGCTACCGGACGGCCGTGCGAGGAGTTCGGTGACGCTGGGCAGATCTCTCTGCTCGCGGGCATGGGCGAAGTCAAACCGTTCTATTATTTCGTTTCCTCACCGCCCACTGTTGCCAGCGGAGCATTGGTGGTTGGCGGCTGGGTTGCGGATAACCAGGAAACGCAGGAACCCTCGGGTGTTGTGCGCGGCTACGATCCGCGCACCGGTACCTTGTTATGGGCTTGGGATCTTGGCCGGGAGGAAACAACGGTTGTGCAACCGCAAGGCGGTTTCTACACCCGGGGAACGCCAAATGTGTGGAGCCTGACTTCGGCAGATGACGAGCTGGGCCTGGTCTATGTGCCCACGGGTAATGCCACGCCGGACTATTTTGGCGGC
>JAPUJX010000201.1 GCA_027295975.1 Gammaproteobacteria bacterium | reverse complement strand
AGCACGGGCCGTGGGTTATCAGCCCCTGGATGCTCCTCTCACAGTGGGCGCACAACGCAGCCAGACCCACAGTTACACCCTGCTCAAACTGCCGGGGCGGGTCAGTTTCACCAGCAGCCCGCAACGCGCAACGGTAACCGTTGACGGCAAGACCCTCGGCACCACCTCGACGGATCCGATCAAGGTGGCCGCGGGTTCCCGCACGGTAGGCTTCGCTCGCGACCGTTACCAGCAGCTCACCATGACCGTGGAGATAGAAGGGCTCGATAGATCTCAATCGGTCAACGGCGAGCTTGTCCCCGATTGGGCGGAAGTCAGCGTGTCGAGTTCACCGGCCGGTGCCGAGATCTACATCGACGATGTCGCGACCGGATTAGTCACACCAGCGGTGGTGGAAGTGCTTTCCGGTGAGCGCGAGATACGTATGAAGGCGCCCGGGTATCGCAGTCATCGGCAACGAATACTTGCCGCTGCTCTGGAGCCGATGACACTCGAAATGGTGCAACTCGTCAAAGCCGACAGCCTGCTCTCGATCACCAGCTCGCCGGCAGGTGCCAGTGTGACGTTAAACGGACAGTTTCAGGGAGAAACCCCGGTGGAGGTCGCGGTAAAATCTTCAACTCGCTATCGGCTTCAGCTTCTCAAGGCCGGCTTCGCTCCGGTGGAACGCAGCCTTACCCTGCAGAGCGGCGAGGAGCGCAAGCTGACATTGAGCTTGCGCCAACTCACCGGCACCCTCGTTGTACAGATCGAGCCGGAAGCAGCGAAGCTGTTCGTGGATGGCCGCCCATCGGGGGTGGGGAATCAGACCCTGACGTTGACCACCGTCCCCCACGTGATCGAAATAAAACTCGACGGATACGCCGGTTACGAAACGCAAATCACCCCCAGGAACGGCATTACTCAACAGTTGAAAATACGCCTGCTTACGGTGCAGGAAGCGCGAATCGCCGCCCTCAGGCCCAACATCAAAATTTCCCAGGATCACGAACTGGTGCTCGTGAAGCCGGACAACTTCGTCATGGGGGCGTCACGGCGGCAGCCGGGCCGACGGGCCAACGAAACGCTGCGCGAAGTTAACATGGGAAGGATGTTCTATCTGGGCCGCCATGAGGTGACCAACGCACAATTCAACGCCTTTGCATCCGGCCACGATGCGGGTGAGTTCGAGGACCAGCGCCTCAACAAAGCCAAGCAGCCGGTGGTCGGCATCAGTTGGGAGGAGGCAGCACTTTATTGTAATTGGTTGTCCAATCTTGAAGGACTGCCCAATTTTTACCTCACGGAGTTTGGCAAGGTCATTGGCACTAATCCACATACCAGGGGATACCGTCTTCCTTCCGAGGCCGAGTGGGCCTGGGGTGTGCGTCAGGTCAAAGCTGCCGAAGAGTCGTTGCGATTTCCCTGGGGCAACAATCTACCGCCACCGGACCGACACGGTAACTATGCCGATCATTCGGCCTCGAACCTGGTTGGCCGGATAATTTTCGGTTACAACGACAATCATATCGTGGCAGCCCCGGTTGGTACGTTCGCTGCCAACGTACTGGGTATCTTCGACATGTCTGGCAACGTGTCCGAGTGGGTAAACGACTATTACGAAATACCGGGCGATGAACCGACCACCGATCCACTCGGACCAAAATCGGCCGAGTACCGGGTAATTCGAGGCTCCAGCTGGATGAATGGCACCGTAACGGATTTACGCATGTCGTTTCGAGACTACGGACTCGAAGGCCGCCAGGATGTAGGATTTCGTATCGCTCGATTTGCGGAGGCCTCATGAACAAGATTCACCCTGCCCGCTGGCGACCCATATGGCTCTTTTGCATCTGCCTGGCTGCGGTTACCCTTGTCCCGACGATGCGGGCTTTTTCCGCCGAAGAGGCTGCAGCGGAGGTTGTCGAGGAAAAATCCAGCAAACAGCCGGAGACGGTTCGAGAACCGCTTTCCGAACTGGAAACGGACGAAACACCGGATGAACGGCAAACGCGCGAGCCGGAGGAACAACTCCCGGAAAAGAAAGTCACCGAGACGCCTGACGTTTTTAATCCCAGTGAGGAAATTTCTGAGGATTTTGCGGTCGCATTCCCAGTCGACATTTAGAAATTCAAAACAACTAATTAGAATCAACCATGAAGCGCCAACTGCCATTCGAATTCATTTACCAGATCGGCGCATTGCTCGCAGCCGTCATTGTCGTACACCTCATTTACATAACGGTCATCAGACCCCAGGCAGACGCCATTCTCGAAGAACAAGCCCAACGCACCGCGTCGGGAGAGTTGTACGAGCAGGAACGCTCGATTTATATCGTTCTCAAAGACTACGAGCAGGAAATGTGTTTCATCCTGATGTTCTGGGCCATCGCCATCATGGGTTACAAAGGGCGCAACACCTGGCGCGAGAGAGGGCTCTTTCAGGAGGACATCGTGCGGATCAGCGAAGGTATGAGCGTGCTCCCCGAGGACACCCGGGAATATGCCCGGCCAATCCAGGCCCTCCCCGAAAGCATCCAGAACTTACTGTTGCCTCGCACGCTGCTCTCCGCGCTGCAACGTTTTGCTTCGACGCGCAACGTGCAGGACGTCTCGGAGGCGGTCAAGAGCGTATGCGATTCCGAATCCGACCGTCTCGACAGTGAACTGGCCATGGTACGGTACATAGCCTGGGCAATACCCTCTATTGGTTTCATCGGGACGGTACGCGGCATAAGCGATGCCCTGGGCCAGGCACACCGCGCGGTCCAGGGCGACATAGCAGGGGTTACCGAGAGCCTGGGGGTTGCGTTCAACTCGACCCTCATCGCACTGGTCATCAGTATCGTAATCATGTTTCTCATGCATCAGCTACAGCTGATTCAGGAACGCCTGGTTCTCGATACGCACAGCTATTGCGATCAACGCCTGCTGAGCCATCTACAGGTACGTGACTGATGAGTTACGTACTGGAACTGAACGACAGCGAGTTGCCCCTCTACCGCGGCGACGAACTGCTACATCATTCCCCCGCCATCGCAATCGTTCGCGAGCAGGGTCTGGTTTTCGGCGAGCAGGCGCTGCGTTTGTCCCGATCCCACCCGCAACAAACAAACCAACAATACTTCTCACGGCTCAACGCCGACCCGTTACCGAATCCCATTGCTAAAGCGAGCAACCACGCGGATCTGGTTTATCTGCACCTGTGTGAGCTCGAGCCTTTGATTGAAGGGGAATTGATTCTAGCGGTACCGGGCTTGTGGAGCGCCGATCAGCTCGGGGTACT
>JAPUJX010000200.1 GCA_027295975.1 Gammaproteobacteria bacterium | reverse complement strand
ATGGCCGCGGGGACAATTGCGGTGGGTTCCGCGGTCCTCGCAGAGCAGGCTAACGCCCACGAGATCGATATCAATGCGATGGGCCCGACGCCGGAACAGATGGAACAGTTCCTGGCCCTGCCCGACGGGCCCATCGTGATGGTGAACCTGCTCAAGTTCAAACCCGACGGTGGTGCGGAGGAGTACGGGAAATACGGCGAAAAGATTCGGCCGATTCTCGAGAGTATCGGCGCCCGCATTCTCTTTTCGGGGGAAGCCAAGGTCTGCATGATCGGCGCCGGTGACTGGGACGTGGTCGCTCTGGTGGAATATCCGAACAAAACGGCCCTGGTTCAGATGTCTCAATCGGAAGCTTACCAGGCGATTCATCACCATCGCGCCGCGGGGCTCGAAGGACAGATCAACTATGCCGTGGTGGAATCCAAGGTGATCTAAAATTGATATAGAAAAAAGCACGCGGAGGACAGGTTAATGAGGCAATTACCGACCTCGGTCGAGATTCGCGACGACACCATGCGGGAAGGCCTGCAAATCGAGAACAAGGACATTTCCGTCGAGGAGAAGCTGCGGCTTCTCGATGCGCTGGGCGACACCGGGCTGAAGGTGATCTCAATCGGATCTTTCGTCAGCCCCAAATGGACGCCGCAGATGGCCAACATTGACGAACTCGCCGAGCGGTTCGAACCGAAACCAGGGGTCAAGTACACGGCCGCCGTGTTCAACCGCCAGGGTTTCGAGCGGGCCGACAAGTTCTACCCGAAAATCGATGTTCGATCCCGGGACTACATGACGCACGTGGAGGTAGGCGCGATTTTTGCGATGCGCAACTACAACCGCACCCCGGACCAGTTGCTGCGGCAGGGGGATTCCACCATCGATGCGGCAAAACGCGCAGGAGTCAGCTCCGGCGGGATCGCCTTCGGTAACCCGTTCGGCTCCAATTTCGAGGGGGACTTCTCCCTCGAACAGTCGCTGTCGGTGCTCGAGGCGGCCATCGATCGCTGGCACGCGCGGGATCTGACCGTGAGCATTTGTCGGATAATCGACGATATGGGTGCCTGTTTACCCGATCAGCTGATCGACATGTTCACCGCGATCCAGCAGCGCTGGCCTGAGATCACCAACTTCGGCCTGCACCTTCATAACCAGCGAGGCGTCACCAATATCTGTTATTACGAAGCCCTCAAGTTCGGCGTTACCCACTTCGAGACGTCCTTGGGCGGTCTCGGCGGCTGCCCCTACTGCGGCAACGGTCGCAGCGCGGGCCATGTTCCCACGGAAGATTTTGCGTTCCTGTGCGAGGAACTCGGCGTCGAAACCGGACTGGATCTCGACAAGTTGATCGAGGCGGCAGCCATTGCGGAGGAGGTGGTCGGGCATCCGCTGTGGGGACACGTTTCCAAGGCCGGCCCCCGGCCGCGCGGCGAACGTTTGTATCCGAAGAACATGCCGTTCGTGGAGACCCTGGATGAGGCGGCTCACTTCAGAAAGGGCCCGTCGGTATACGATCACCAGTTACGGCCCTGGAAGGAAGACAGCGCGTTGCTGACGTCACCCGACTGACCTTCGCTCCCGGTGAGAAGCTCTCCATCATGATTCCTCAGGAATCCGAACTGATCGCCCGAGCGCAAGCGCTCGTTCCCGTGTTAGCCGAACGAGCGGCTGCCTGCGAAGCCGCGCGCCGTCTGCTTCCCGAGACCCTCGAGGATTTTGTGCAGGCCGGGTTCTACCGCATCTGCCAGCCACGGGCGTACGGGGGTTATGAGATGTCGCCCGAGGTGTTGTTCAACGTTGCCATGGAACTCGCCGTCGGCTGTCCCTCGAGTGCGTGGTGTTTATGCCTCATCGGAGTACACAACTGGGAGCCGGGACTCATGGACCCCCAGGCTGCGGACGATCTGTGGGGAGTCGACCCGGACATTCGCTACTCCTCCTCGTATGCACCGTTCGGCAAGGCGGAACACACAACCGGGGGTTATCGATTATCGGGACGCTGGGAGTGGTCAAGCGGCTGTGATCACTGCGACTGGGCAATTCTCGGCGGCAAGCTTGCCGGTGACGATGGTCCGCCTCAAATGGCCATGCTGGTGCCGCGCGAGGACTACCGGATTGTCGACACCTGGCACGTCGCCGGGCTGAAGGGAACCGGTAGCAACGACGTAGTCGTCGAAAACGCATTTGTTCCCGAGCACCGGGTGCACCGTCTGATGGAGCCGAGTCGACGCGCTTTCAATTCACCGATCTACGATTTACCGTTCGCCAACGTATTCGCCCTGTGCCTGTGCGCGGTCACCCAGGGTATTGCCGAGGCTGCGTTGGAAAGTTACACGGTATACCTTCGCAGGCGGCATCACGCGTACGACGGTGTAGCGATGGTGGCCGATCCGTTTCAACAGCGGCGGCTGAGCGAAGTGACCGCCTCGGTGAACGCGAACAGGCTGCGTTTTCACAGCGTTTTTCGACGGCTGGAATCCTGTCTCGAGAACGACGTGACCGTGCCGGTTGCCGTGCAGATAGGTGAAAAGTGGGAAACCCAGGTGCTCGCCCACAGCAACGCAGATCTGGTGACTACGCTCATGAGCGCAAGCGGCGGCGGCGCGCAACGTCTCGAGAATCCCATGCAGCGTTATTTCCGCGACATCCACGCGGCAGTTGCCCACGCGTTTCTCAACCTCGACCGGGGAAGCCTCGAGTTTGCGCGCAATACACTGCGGGACTGAGGTTCGACAAATCGCGGCATTCTCAGCTTTTCGGCGCTGAACCCTGCTCGAGCAGCACCTCGAGCGCCTCACCGGCACAATACTTCTCCGCAAGCAGGTCGGGGTCGAACTCGACGCCGAGGGGATTTTGTCGAAACTCCTCGGAACGCATCCAGCCGGTCAGCCGCTCATCGTCGAAGTTGTCCACCTGCAACTCGATATCGTTGCCATCGGGGTCGCGGAAGTACATCGAGGTGGTAGGGCCATGGTTGATGCACCACCAGGGTACGATGTCGTTAGCCTTCAGCCGCAGATAAGTCGCCAGCAAACTGCCTAGATCCGCGAGCGTGTAGGCGACGTGATTAACGCCCGCATGTTCCGGCGACTGTTCTTTGAGATCCGGAAGGTTCACCAGCGCGAGTCGATGATGCTCGTCATCGAAGGTGAGAAAACAGAGTCGTCCATTATCAACCACAACCTCCATGCCGAGCACGTCGGCATACCAGCGTTTCATCTCTTCGTACTGACGTGTGTTGAGCACCATGTGCGCGAACTTGGTCGGAATAATTGTATTCCGGGTATCCAGAGTTCTCTCTGCCATGACGTCCATCCTCTCTGGTCGGTTTCTGCGCCTTGACTGCAAAGATAGCCGATCATCTCCCCTGGTCACAACAATGTCCTCGGGCGTGTCGGCGAGCGCGTGGTTGATCATATGATATCGTCGTCGACTCCCGGTAAAAGGATTTTGCTCATGACAATAAGCAAGAACGAAATCGATCCTCGCATCTACGACTTGTACGATGATTATTGTCACGGGGGCATGGACCGCCGTGCGTTCCTGAAAAAAGCAGCCGTAATAAGTGTTTACGGCGCATCGGGTCTCGCCATGGCGCAAGCGCTGTTACCCCGTTACGTGCAGGCGCAGACAATCTCCTTCACCGACGAGCGGATCACCCCAAAATACCTGCGTTATCCATCACCGGGCGGCAACTCCGGGGAGATGCGCGGCTACCTGGTCAAGCCGGATGGCGATGGCCCGTTCCCCGCGGTGCTGGTCGTTCATGAGAACCGGGGCCTCAATCCCCATATCGAAGACGTGGCACGGCGCGCGGCGTTGGCAGGATTTCTGGCCCTTGCACCGGACGGCTTGTACCCCGCAGGCGGTTACCCGGGAAACGACGATGACGGCCGGACCCTGCAACGCGGTCTCGACCAGACCAAGTTACGCCAGGACATGCTGAATAGCGCCCACCTGGTCAGGTCACACGCCTTGTCCACCGGCAAACTGGGTGTAACCGGGTTCTGCTGGGGCGGCGGGGTGAGTAATTTCCTCGCCACCGAAATGGGGGACGACCTCCAGGCCGCCGTGCCTTTTTACGGGGCTGCGGCGGACACGGAAAAAGTGGCGCAGATTCGCGCGGCACTCATGATTCAGTCGGCTGAAAACGATCCGCGGGTCAACGCGATGTGGCCTGATTATGAAACGGCGCTGCAGCGCCACGGAGTCAGCTATCAGCGCCATCTGTACCCTGGCACCCGGCACGGGTTCCATAACAACTCCACACCGAGGTTCGACGAAGCAGCGGCCGCTCTCGCCTGGACGCGTACCATGGAGTTCTTCAACGAACACCTGCGTTGACGGGCTTGCACGGCACCGTCACGGCACCAGCACAATCTTGCCGAACACTTCCCGGTCTTCCATCAGCCGTTCCGCCTCCCGTACTTCAGACAACGGCATCACCCGATCGATAACGGGCACGAGAGTGTCGTTGGCCGCGTAGTCGAGCATGGCGGTGATGTCTCGCCGCCGCCAGCCATTGGAACCGAGAAGATTGTGTTCGTAACTCCAGATGTAGCGAATGTCCAGCCGTTCATCGTAACCCGCGGTGGCCCCGCAGGTAACGAGGGTCGCCCCCACTTTCATGCAACGCGTCGAATCAACCCAGGTACCGCCGCCGGTGCAGTTGATCACCACGCTGACGCCGCCTTTGCCGGTAATTCGTGGTTTGCCGACGATGTCCCAGACCGCCTCGCGCATGTCGTTCGTTACGTAATTCACCCCGTGGTCGGCACCCAGCGCGTGCAGGCGGTTGAGCTTTTCGGAACTCGAGGCGCAGGCGATTACCGTCGCTCCCACCATCTTCGCGAGCAGCACGCAGGCCGTACCCACCCCGCCGCTCGCCCCGAGTACCAGCACGGTGTCTTCGGGTTTCACCTTGGCCCGGGAAACCATCATGCGATGTGCGGTGGCATAAGCCAGGGGGATGGAAGCGGCAATTTCGAAGCCCACCTCGTCCGGCATTGCCACCAGCTGAGATTCATGAGCGGCGCAGTATTGCGCCCGTCCGCCATTGAACCGCTCCCCGATCAGGCCGACGCCGAACAACATCGGGTCGATCAACACCCGATCGCCGACAGCGGCTCGCGCCACCTCGGGGCCAAGCTCGATGACTTCTCCGGCGATATCCGAACCGATGATCAACGGCAGCGGCAGTTTGATGCCGGGCATTCCCCGCCGGGAAAAAATATCGTGATAGTTGATCGAACAGGCACGCACCGCGATTCGCACCCAACCCGGTTGCAACTCAGGCTCGGGGTAGTTCTCCTCCAAGATGATGTTGTCGAGTGACCCGTGCTCGTGGACCAATGCAGCGCGCATGACGTTCTCCTTTTTCCCTGCCAGATGAAGATACCCCGTTGGCGGTATAACGACGCAACCGTTAGCATCCCCACCTTGATTTGTCTGGGGGTTTCATGGTCCGGGTATTCTGCTGCTTTGCGCTGTCCCTTGTATTGTCTTCCTGTTCTCCGCCACCCATGGGTGACGTTCCGTCCGGGACGGTAACGGATTGGCCCGCCTATGGCGGGACACCGGGTGGCAGCCACTTTTCCCGGGCCAATCAGATTACTCCCGAAAACGTCAAGTACCTGGAGCTTGCCTGGGAACATCGGTCCGGCGACATCCGCGAGGCGAACACCACGCCGGATGAATTCATCAGTCAAAGTTCGTTGCAGGTAACGCCGATCATGGTCGACGATCGCCTGTATTACTGCTCGCCCTTCAACAAGGTATTCGCCCTGGATGCCGAAACCGGCGAAGAACTGTGGGCATTCGATTCCAAGGTGGATCGTTTTGCAGATTTTCTGCCCAACTGTCGAGGGGTGAGCAGTTGGCAGTCCGGCGAGGAAGGGTTTTGTGAACATCGCATCGTCGTCGGCACCCTCGATTCGCGTTTGATTGCCCTGGACGCGGAGACGGGCAAACGCTGCACCGATTTTGGCGACAACGGTGAAGTTGATGTGTCCCACGGCTTGTCCGAACACGCGCCAATGGAATACTCCATTACCTCACCCCCCGCGATACTGGGCGATCGCGTCATTACCGGGGCCATGGTGCTCGATAACCAGCGTGTGGACATACCCAGTGGCGTGGTACGCGCCTACGATATCCGCAGCGGTGAATTTCTCTGGGCCTGGAACCCGGTCAAGCCCGGCAGCCAGACGCTCAATGACGACGATACCTATCTGAGCGGCACCACCAATGTGTGGTCGATTATCGCCGTAGATCCCGAACGGGATCTGGCGTTCGTGCCAACGGGTAACACCTCACCCGATTATTACGGCGGCCACCGGGGAGATCTCGACTACTACTCGAGTTCGGTTGTCGCCCTGGTTGGTGAAACCGGCGAGGTCGCCTGGCACTACCAGATGGTGCATCACGACGTGTGGGACTACGACACCCCGGCGCAACCGACCCTGGTTGACATGACCGTCGACGGAGAAACCGTTCCCGTCGTCGTGCAGGTGACGAAAATGGGTCTCACCTTCGTATTACACCGCGATACCGGGGTACCGGTCTGGCCGGTGGAGGAACGGGCCGTTCCGCAAAACGGCGTGCCGGGTGAGCCGCTTTCGCCGACCCAGCCGTTCCCGACCCATGTACCGCATATGATTACCCCGCCGTTGACCAGCGACGATATGTGGGGATTGACCTTCTGGGACGAAGGTCAGTGTGAAGACCGGCTGGAGGAAATCCGCAACGATGGTTTTTATACCCCGCCAACGGTGCAGGGCTCCATCAACTACCCGAGCAACGGCGGCGGCAATAACTGGGGCTCCCCCGCGGTGCATCCGGACTCTCGCGTCATGGTCGTATATACGCTCCGGGCAGCAGGGTCCACGAAACTGATTCCCCGTGAACAATGTGCCAAACGACGGCGGCCTGGGCCAGAGCCAGGAAGGCACCCCCTATTGTGTGGAAACGGGGTTTTTCTCCTCGCCCCTCGGGGTGCCCTGCACGGAACCACCCTGGGGAACGTTGGATGCCGTCGATCTGGAGGCGGGCAAAGTGCTCTGGAGCGTCCCCATGGGCACCACCCGCAACATAGCGCCGTTTCCGTTCTGGTGGCTCGAGGGTCTGCCTGGTTTTGCGGCGCCCATGATGACCGATAGCGGGCTGATCTTCGTGGGTGTTTCCAACGAACACGTCTTCCGGGCGTTTGATCTGAACACAGGGGAGGTGTTGTGGAAGACAGAAATACCAACCGCGGCAAATGCCTTACCGCTGAGTTATCAGGTGAGTTCCACAGGCAAGCAGTACGTTGTGGTTGCGGCCGGTGGTCACTGGGCCGGGGGTAGCCCGCCCGGGGACCACATCCTGGCGTTTGCGTTGCCCGACCCGGACTGACAGTCAGCGATGGCAAACCTGTTGGATGGAAAAGGCCCCTTCAAGGAGGAGGTGCGGCAGTTTCTGCAGGAGGATCAGGCGAAATACACAACCCTGGGACAAAATCTGCTCACGCCATTTCGCGAAATTTTGCGCATTCTTCGGTGATGAGCGTAGCCGAGGGTCACTGGACCGCATGGCTCGACGACAAAGGAGCGTGGGCCCCCTTCTGGTTGGGTGTTGCCATCACCATCGGTTTTCTGTTGATTCGTTTCGCGTTTGATGGATTTTTCCTCGTCACCTGGGGATTTCCACAAGGCCACAACCCGCTATGGCGGAGCGATGTATGGTGGCCCGAAATCGTAAACGCGATTCTCCTCGGATATATTCCCGCGGTTCTCGTGATCGCGCGCCGCGGTATCGACCGTGACTTGGGCCAACTACGACCATGGCTGCCGCCCAACGATGCCGCAGTTGCCGACATCCGCGCCGCCGCGCTCCGCCCTGCCGGGTTTGTGGGGCGAACCTACATACTCATCACAATCGTTGCTTCCTTTGCCCTTGTGTACGTAGACCGGTCGCTCTCACAAGGTGTCGAACCATCCCTGACGAACCCGGTATTCATGTGGCATTTCCTGCGAATTCCCGTATTCATAGGATTTCTCAGCACACTCATCGTTGCCGATCTCATCGCGACGCGTACCTACCTACGCGTGGGACGAAACTTGATCGACGTCGACCTGCTGGACGTGCAATCTCTATCACCGTTTGGGCGCAGAGGATTACGCAGTGCGCTCACGTGGGTAATTTTCTCAGTCATATTTTCG
>JAPUJX010000020.1 GCA_027295975.1 Gammaproteobacteria bacterium | reverse complement strand
TTCCCTGATATCACCCCAACACCGCCGGACGCACACCGGCCATTCCCTGTTTTGAACCCCTCAACCAGTTATTGTAAGGACTGCCATGGGTTTGCCTACAAAATGTTCACCACTGCTCACCTCTGTTCACTACTAATCCCGCATAATGCTTCAATGCCATCGATCCACTAGAGGTAACCCGCGAATGGACATGCGCTTAGTCCTGGAAGATGGCACTGAGTATTCTGGTCAGGGATTTGGAGCCGATTCTCCCATTGCGGGAGAAATCGTCTTCAATACGGGCATGGCCGGTTATGTGGAGACACTCACCGATCCTTCGTATAAAGGCCAGTTGCTCGTCGCAACGTACCCGTTGATAGGCAACTACGGCGTGCCCGGTCCACGGCCGGCTGAAACCATCAACCCACCCTACGAATCCAACCACATTCAGGTGCAGGGGTTGATCGTCCAGAATTATGTCGATCGGTACAGCCACCATGCCGCCGCCAGATCGCTCCACGAGTGGCTCGAGGACGAAGGTATTCCCGCGATCAGCGGAATTGATACCCGTAATCTGACGCGGCGTCTGCGGGAATTCGGCACCATGCGCGGGTGGTTGTTTGCAACGCAGCTCACCCTCGAGCAGGCAAAACGAACGGCAGACGAAGTTGACATGGCGCAACAGGTGTTTCGGCTGGTTGCCCCCTGTGCCCCGATTCGTTACGAAGCGGGCGAGTTGACCGTCATGCTGGTGGACGTCGGCGCCAAAGACAACATCGTCCGCTCTCTACTGGCTAGAGGCGCCAGCGTGCTGCGTGTGCCGTGGCATGCCGACCTGGCCCGATACGCGGACCAGGTGGATGGCGTGCTCATCGGTAACGGTCCGGGTGACCCGAGTGAGCTGGGCGAATTGATCGAACAGATTAGACAGCTCTTGAGCCGTAGCGAAAAAAAACCCGTCATGGGTATCTGTCTCGGCAATCAGATACTCGCGCTCGCCGCGGGTGCCAGGACCTACAAGCTGCCCTATGGGCACCGCGGGGTCAATCAGCCCGTGCAGGATCTGCTGTCGAGACGCTGTTTCATCACCAGCCAGAACCACGGATTTGCGGTGGCCGAAGACAGTCTGCCCGAGGGCTGGGAACCCTGGTTCGTCAACATCAACGACGGCACCAACGAAGGCATCCGGTCTCGAATCGATCCATTTTTCAGCGTGCAGTTTCATCCCGAAGCCAAACCTGGACCGGAAGACAGCGGATTCCTGTTTGACGATTTTTTACGGGTCGTCGGCTCGATGAGAAGGAATTAGCGGGATGTACGGCGCCTACCTACCCCGGAAACCTCGCCGTGTGCTGGTACTCGGCTCCGGCGCGTTGCAGATTGGCCAGGCGGGCGAGTTCGACTATTCCGGATCCCAGGCGTTGAAGGCGTTGCGGGAAGAACAGATTGCCACGGTGCTGGTTAATCCCAACATTGCCACCATCCAGACGAGTCAGGATTTTGCCGACCGCGTTTATCTGGTTGCGGTAACGCCTGAAAACGTCGAGGGCATCATCGACAAAGAGCATGTCGATGCGATTCTGTTGTCCTTCGGTGGCCAGACCGCGCTGAACTGCGGGCTCGAGCTTTACGAGCGCGGAATTCTCGAAAAACACAACGTCCAGGTGCTCGGGACACCCATCGATTCCATCCGGGAAACCGAAGACCGCCAGCTTTTCAAGGATCGTCTCGCTGAAATTGACGTCAAAACAGCTCGCAGCTTCGCTTGCAGCAGCATCGAAACAGCACGCGAGGCCGCCCATGAGATTGGCCTGCCGGTCATGCTGCGCGGGGCTTTTTCGCTGGGTGGGAAAGGCAGTGGTATCGTCGAACACGAAAAGGATCTGGAGGAGGCATTACGTCGAGCTTTCGCACGCGGCATGCCCCAGGTGCTGGTCGAAGAATGCCTGAGGGGTTGGAAAGAGATCGAATACGAGGTAGTCCGCGACTTCCGTGACAACTGCATCACGGTGTGCAACATGGAAAACCTGGACCCCCTCGGCATCCACACCGGCGATTCCATTGTCGTTGCGCCCTCCCAGACGCTGAACGACGTCGAGTACCAGCTTTTGCGAACCCTCGCCATCAAGACCATCAGACATCTCGGCATCATCGGCGAATGTAATATCCAGTACGCATTGGATCCCTACAGTTCCGATTACCGTGTTATCGAGGTCAATGCACGATTGTCGCGCTCGAGTTCGCTCGCAAGCAAGGCGACCGGTTACCCACTCGCCTATGTCGCCGCGAAGCTGGGTATCGGTTTTACCCTGCCGGAAATACCGAACGGCATCACAAGGCAGACCACGGCATTTTTCGAACCGGCCCTCGACTACCTGGTATGTAAGGTGCCCCGCTGGGATCTATCGAAGTTCGAGGGTGCATCGATCGAGATCGGCAGTGAAATGAAGAGCGTCGGGGAAGTCATGGCAATCGGCAGAACTTTTCCGGAGGTGATCCAGAAAGCGATGCGGATGTTGGATATCGGGGTTGATGGGCTGGATGTCGATATGTTCCCCGACGGAGAAGAGATCGACTACCGTACCCCTACCCCGCTCCGCCTTTTTGCGATCGCGAAGGCGATGTCGCAAGGGGTGTCGGTTGAAGAAATTCATAACGCAACGATGATCGATCGTTGGTTTCTCCACGGCCTCGGGGAGGTGGTTGATCAGCACCAGCTTCTACAGAAGAGCACCTATCCGATAACCGACGATGTGCTCAGAGTATCCAAGCGAATGGGGTTTTCCGACAGGGCCATCGCAAGAGACCTCGATGTTTCCCCGCGGCAGGTTGCGGACCTGCGACGTCGCCGCGGAATAGTGCCTCACCTCGCACAGATCGATACGATGGCGGGGGAATTCCCTGCGGACACCAACTACCTCTATTCCACCTATTGGGCAATCGCCGACGATGTAACGCCGTCGACGCGCAAAAAGATCATGGTGCTCGGATCCGGTGCTTATCGGATCGGCTCGAGTGTCGAATTCGACTGGTGCGCGGTTAGTGCCGTCAACGCAGCCACGCGACTCGGCTACGAGACGATCATGGTCAACTACAACCCCGAAACGGTCAGCACCGATTACGACGTCTGTGACAAGCTCATCTTCGACGAGATCAGCTTCGAGTCCATTGTAGATCTGTACGAACGGGAGCAACCACACGGGGTGGTCGTCAGCATGGGCGGACAAATTCCCAACAATCTTGCTCTGCGGCTACACCAGGCTGGTGTCAAGGTTCTGGGAACCCACCCGGACAACATCGATCGAGCCGAGGATCGAAGCAAATTCAGTGCTCTGTTGGACGATTTGGGTGTTGATCAACCGGCGTGGTTCCACGTATCCAAATTCGAAGAAGCGGAGGACGCCGTTGCCCAGCTTGGGGGGTTTCCCGTGCTGGTTAGACCCAGTTACGTGTTGAGTGGCGCGGCGATGAGCGTCGCCCATGAGGGTAACGAGCTTCGCCGAATTCTGGAACGGGCAAGGGACGTTTCTCCCGAGCACCCGGTTGTGGTTTCAAAATTCGAAACCCATGCCCGTGAGATCGAGATCGATGCAGTGGCCGATCATGGAGAGATCGATCTTTGTGCCATCAGCGAGCATGTGGAAGACGCCGGCGTGCACAGTGGCGACGCCACCCTTGTGCTCCCGCCGCAAACCCTCTACATCCCGACCATCCGCCGGGTGAGGGAAATTGCCGCAACCGTTGCGAAGGCGCTGGATATCACCGGTAGCTTCAACATGCAGTTTCTCGCAAAACACAACAAGGTCAAGGTGATCGAGTGCAACCTGCGCGCCTCCCGGAGTTTTCCGTTCGTGTCCAAAGTCACTGGTACTAATTTCGCCGAGGAAGCGATGTACCGGATGCTGGGCGCGCCGGGTAAAAAGTACGTGAATGCCCTCGATCTGGACTTTGTTGGCGTCAAAGCGCCGATGTTCTCCTTCTCCCGCCTCACCGGCGCAGATCCCTTACTCGGTGTGGAGATGGCAAGCACCGGGGAAGTCGGGTGCCTTGGAACGGATCTGAATGAAGCACTGCTGCATGCCCTCCTCGCAACAGGGTTCCGATTTCCGAAAAACGGGGTATTACTGTCGCTGGGACGTTGGGAAGACAAATTCTGGTTCGCCGAGGAGGCGCGCACCATCGCAGCGGATCTTGGCCTGCCGATATACGCGACAGAGGGTACGTCGCAGATGCTGGACAGCCTGGGTATCGATTCAACCTCGGTTGGCAAGGGAGAGGACGCCTTTGATGCCATTTACGAACTTTTCTCCAGCAACGCGATCGATCTGGTCATCAACGTACCCCGTGAATATGACAAGTTTGGCCGGCCCGACGGTTATCTCATTCGTCGCACCGCCATCGATTGCGGTGTACCGCTGATTACGGACCGGCAGTTGGCAGGCGCCGTCGTTGAAGCGTTGCGCTCCAGGACGCCAAATTCGTTACAATTAATCGCCCTTGGTGATCACCAGCGTGGTCAACAATCCTCGCCAACACTTTCCAGCTATCGGCATGCCGAAAGCGGGGGTGATGTGGTTCTCGTGGGTTCCGGTCAATTGACCCGTAGTTAGGAATCGAGATCTGTGGCTCACGTTCGACTCTTCAGACATTACATCCACACGCCGTATCTGCTGATGTCGGCTCTCGAGGTCGTCCTCATCGGGTTTGCCGCTTTTCTCGGGTATTACACCCGGTTTCAGAGATGGCCCGAATTCACGGATTACATCGCATTGGCGAGTGCCTTCGCGTTGATTCTCGTTGTTGCGATGTTTGCCATGGGCGTTTATGAGTCACGCGTTCGCGAAGGTTTGGCGGTCATGATGCTGCGCACCGCGGTCGCCATCTTTCTTCTGGGCACCATGGCAACGGCTATT
>JAPUJX010000002.1 GCA_027295975.1 Gammaproteobacteria bacterium | reverse complement strand
TTGCAGGAGGTCGGGCCGCGTCGCGTGCGTTTCGAAGGTTTGAGCTTTGAAGTTTCCGGTGAAGGCGTGGCACCCGATAACCTCAAGGTCGAGGTGGATGGGGGAAATTTGGTTTTTGACTATCAACGTTGTCGGTCTGCGAGTCATTCAGCGCAACGAGACGGTAGTTGAGAGCCATGCCGGATCATTCGACACTTGCCCCGTTTCCGGGGAGCGCGATCCCCCATGTTGGCACCTATCGCCGCGTGCTGCCTATAAGTCTGGAGCGAATGTACGAAAATACCCTGGATTGGGAACATCTACCTCATGTACATGCCTCGAGCTTCGCAAGCATTCGATGTGAACAGGCAGGCACCTGGGGATGGCGTGCCTGGACGACCGATCATCGAGGTTTTGATGCCCTGATTGAGCTGCGGTTGGATAAAACCTGCCGACGCTGGATCACTCGTAACCTCGCCGGACGCAACAAGGGTGCGGAAATCTGGACGCATGCGTTTCCAATAGCCGAACGGCGAGTGGATATCGTGGTGGACTTTTTTGTGCCGGATGTTCCGGAAGATTCGCGCGAAAAGGTCGGTCTCGTATACGCCGGGTTATACGAGACGTTGTACGACGAGGACGTCGCCATGATGACAGAGCGACAGAAACAGCTGGACCAGCGTGTTGGCGGACGAAACGGCTACCCTCGAGAAGAGCAGCAGCGGATTTCCCTCGGCCCGCGGGCAGCCTTGCGGTTACCCTCTATCACCCGGTTGGGTGGGCGTGAATATGTGGTAGCGGAGGTGTCGGGAGCACTCGTGGTCTATCCGGCGGTCTGTCCCCACCAGTCTGGTCCGCTGGCCAGGGCCGAGCTCAACGATGGAATCGTGGTTTGTCCCTGGCATGGGTATGGATTCGATGTGCGAACGGGCGACTGCGTCACCGGGCAGGCATGTAAACTCAGCAACCTGCCGCGGCTGGTTGAAACGGGGGATGGGGAGTTGACTCTGGTTCGGCGCTGAAGGTTAGAGCTAGTTCCCGGTAAAAGGTGGGAGGTATGCCGATCATCATGACTCTGTTTCATTGCAAATAGTGTATGAAGACGTCGATTCGGAGTCTTCTCGTCTATTGACGTTGAAGTTTCAGTAACCGACAGAATCAGCTAGTTGGTGACTGCCGCCAACGATCCATTTAGAGCATCGAGGTGTCGGGCTTTGATCGCGAGATCCTGTTCGAGTGCCGGAATTTCTTCTCTAATTCTGACTCTTTCGGTGTTGAGTCGTTCAGTTCGAGCCAGCAGCTCAATACGTTCAACAGTCGTCAGCACGGGGTTTAGCTGTGCTGTGGCTGTGGAAATGATCTCTGCTTTGATCTGCTCGAGCCGATTCACCTTCCGTGTTATCGCCCTCTCCAGATTCGCGACTTCCATTCTAGCGAGATAGAGCGAACGGCCTTCCTGGTAGGCGGTCAAGAATTCTGCACGCAAATCCGACGGGCATACGTTGTTGTGACCATTCCCGTGCTCGCCAACGGAGAAACCATTGTAAGGTTCGCAATACTCGCGGATGCCTTCTTCCCAACCCAGCTTGTAACCGTGCCGATCGGGAACAATACCGTGTTTGACACAGGCATCCTGGTGGGCAAGCAGTTGGGAGCTTCTCAAGCCACGTACGCCGTCTCTGTAACCCAGAGTCTGCCAGTCACCGGCAACACACTGGCTCTCGCTGACGGTTGCACCGCCACTGCAGCCAGCCAGTAGAAAAGTAATTAGCGATATTCCGAAACACGACCGCATACGCTCCTCCTTGTCCTTATCGGCATTCGCAGAATCGAACGCTAACCGACTGCACTAAAGACTAAGGTGAACTCAATCACATAACGGGAACTGAGCCTTTTTGCGAATGCAGAAATAGTGAACTTTAAGACAGTTCGCTCCAACAACTCGTTAGGCGTCGGCCGCTTTGGGCTCGCTGGTCGAGAGCGTGGGCTGCGATTCGAACTGCATATCCCTGCAAACGTTCGCTGCGTATGTTGATGAAACTGTTTTCGAGGGCTAGTTCCCGGTAAAGGTGGGAGTTTTGTTTTGCAGGTAAGCGTCGATGGCTATCTTGCGATCTTCGCTTCCCTGGCTGAACAGATTCTGATCGAAGTCCATATGCATGATTGCTTGATCGAGGGCCGAGACGATCTGATTGACGCTGCGTTTGATCATCTGGGCGGCGACGGGCGGCTTGCCCGCATAAAATTCCGCCAACGAATGTGCTCGTTCGAGTAACTCCGTGGATGGCACGAGTTCATCGAGAATTCCCCATTCCAGTAGCGTTTCCGCGGGAATGCGTTCGCCGCCCGCCACGAGGCGTTTCGCGCGTGCAGGTCCGGCCAGATGAACGCACAGTGGCAGGCTTTTCCACATCAGGTTCACGCCGATGTCGACCTCCGGGTATTGCATGAAACAGCCAATCGAGCCAATCCGGAAATCGAGAGCCGTCGCGATGCAGGCTCCGCCGCCCATGGCCGCGCCGTTCCAGGCTGCGATTGTGATCTGATCCATGTTGTAGAGGGCATCGATGGTACGTTCGCCGATTCGCGCGCGGCGTCGGCGCAGAACGAGACTCCCTCGATAGGCGTCACCCGGATCGGTCAGGTCTGCACCTGAAGAGAAGTGTCTGCCAGTTCCGGTGAAGATGACGACCCGCGTATCCGGGTCGTCTCGAAAGGACAATGCGGCGTCTTCGATCTCGGCAAGGTGCTCGAAATTCAAGGCGTTGGCTTTCTCCGGGCGGTTGAAAGTAACCGTTGCGACGTGAGCTTCTCGGGCGACCCGAATGTGTTCGTAGGTCATGGCGATTATCCTGCGGGTTGACAAGGATGAGTGAAAAATTCCTCAACGGCTGATGAAAACGGCTAATTGGATTCAACGCAATCGTTCCGTTGCCCTGATCGGCACCGCAACCGCATTTTCCCTGCTGGGAGATCAGGTGCTTTATGCGGTCCTGCCGGTCTATTACGACACCTTGTACCTCACTCCCGTACAGGTCGGCATACTGCTCTCGGCCAACCGCTGGATCCGGTTGCTGACCAACGAGATGGCGCATCGGGTTTCGACCCCGGGTCGAGAACGGCCCCTGTTCCTGGCGGCGTTTGTGCTCGGTATCATGACCACGCTCGCCTACGCCCTGACTACCTACTTCTGGCTGTTACTTGCCGCGCGCCTGGCGTGGGGGCTGGCGTGGTCGTTCATCCGCCACATTGGTGTGCAAAACGTCATGGCCGGCGTCGCCGGAGATCGGGTGGGGCGCACGATGGGGATGTACAACGCGTTTTCCCGGGCGGGTTCCGTGGGCGGTTTGCTGGGTGGGGCGGTGCTGGTTGACCTGTTCGGCTTCTCGGCGGGTGTGTTGATGCTGGCGGTCGTGAGCCTGGTATGCCTGCCGT
>JAPUJX010000199.1 GCA_027295975.1 Gammaproteobacteria bacterium | reverse complement strand
TCTACCGGCATCGGTTTGATGTACCGTCCAACAAACCTTACCCAAACATGGACCTCACAACGCCAACCATGGGTTTTCCAGCCATGGCTGAAGGCATGGGGGTGGCGGGCGAATGTGTCACCGAAGCGAGCGACATCGCTCCTGCCATGGAACGGGCATTTGCGGCCAATGGGCCGTACCTGGTGGAAGTGGTGATTGCGGGTAAACCCTGATCGGGATGCAAACGACCGGTAATCGTCTGGAGCGGAAAATCGGACTCGCCGGTGCGGTATTCCTGCTCGTCGGGAACATCGTAGGAGCGTCGATATTCATACTCCCGGGTCAGCTCGCCGGCATCGCGGGGCCTGCGGTTTTCATCGCCTATCTGATTGCCAGCATTCCGGCCATCGTCAACTGCCTCATCGCCGCACAGGTTGGCAGCATTCTCCCCGTGAGCGCGGCGGATTACGTATTCACCAGCGTGGTGTTGCATCCGTTTCTCGGGTTTCTCAAGGTCTGGGCCGGGATGATCGGAATGTTGGTCGGCGTGCCGATTCTCGCTTTCGGCTTCGCCGACTACATGGCATTTTTTCTGCCGAATGTGGAACGGCTGACCATCGCCGTCAGCATGCTGCTGGGTTTACTGCTGATCAACCTTGCCGGTTTGAAAACAAGTGTTCGAACACAAATCGTCATGGTATGCGTATTCATCTCGTCGCTGCTGATCTTCGGCGTCGGCGGATTGTTCTATGCAGACTGGAGCCTGTTGACCCCCATGGTGCCGAACGGGTGGGATTCCGTCATGAGCGCCGCGGTACCGGCTTTTTACTCTTACTCGGGGTTCCTCACGATCGTGGTGATGGGTGAGGAAATAAAAAATCCCGCACGCAACATTCCCTTGACCCTGGCAATCACCTTCGGCGTGGTGGCAATAATCTACACGCTGATCACCCTCGTTTTACCCGCACTCATCCCATGGCAGCAACTCGGTACCATCGTCGCTCCCATGGGTAAGGCATCTCAGACGTTTCTACCCGACTGGTTTGCCGCGCTGATTACCGTGAGCGCGTTGCTGGCGGCGGCAACTTCGGTGAACGTGGCTATCCTCACGGCTTCGCGCAGCTTCTTTGCACTCGCCCGCAACAAGATTTATCCCGAGATCCTGGCCCGTATCAGCACCCGTTCCCGCGAACCCGGTGTCGCCATCGCGCTGGCGGTGCTGTTCGCCCTCGCCGGGGTCGCCGTTCAAGGAGATATCATTCAGTATGCGTCCGTGACCGTAATCGGGGCGATGCTCTACGGGATCATCTGGTCCATCGCCCTGATCCGGTTGCCACGCGCCCTCCCCGAACATTACGCCAAGGCAAAATTCCAGCTCAAGATACGCAGCATCTGGATCATCGCGACAATCAAGATCAGCATCTCGTTGGCCTTTTTATACGTCGGCATACGCAACAACCTGGGCCCGGCAATGATCTATTTCGGTCTCCTGGGACTCGGCGCCGTCTATTACGTGATGCGCAAAAAATACCTGGATAGCAGGGGCGTGTCGTTGCAGGATCTGTTACGCCGTGAAGCCAATCAGGTTTTGTCCGGATAACATGGCAGAGCCAAAGGAGACGAGTCATGAGCCAAGCTTCCAACCAACGCATCGCGTATTACAACGGCGAGTATCTACCGGAGGGTGAAATCCGCATTCCCTTCAGGGATCGTGGTTTTCTCTACGGCGACGGCGTGTTCGACATGACTCGAACCTTCGACGGAGAAATTTTCAAAATTCGCGAGCACATCGAGCGCCTCTACCGATCGCTGAAGGCGCTGCGAATCGATGCAGGATTGACACCCGAGCAGATGATCGAGATCAGTCAGGAGGTGCTCAAACGCAACGTTCATTTTCTCGACGAGAGTTCTGACTACTGGGTAGCACAGCGCATATCCCGGGGGCTGGCGGCGGTGGGAGACGAAGGCTGGGAGCAGGACGACGCCACCATCATCGTTGAGTGTCTGCCTTTACCCTTGAAGGCCAGGGCCGCCTACTACCGGGACGGTCTCGATCTGGTGTTGTCTCCGGTACGGCGAACCGCCCCCGACGTATTGACCCCACGCGCCAAGACCCTCAACTACCTCAACTTGATCAACGCCAACATGGCCGCCCAGGGCCAATCGGATAACGGCTACACCATTCTGCTCGACGTCAACGGCAACCTCTGCGAGGGGTTGGGGGCCAACATTTTTCTCGTGACGGACGGTGTTTGCCTGACGCCGCGCGAGCAGTTCGTGTTACCCGGCATCTCTCGCGCCTGCGCCATGGAGCTTGCCGGGAACCTGGGCATCGAGGTCGTCGAAAAAGATCTGGACCTGCACGACGCCTACAATGCCGACGAGATATTCCTCACCTCCACGAGCCTGTGCATCGTACCAGCAAGGTCTTTTTGCGGGGCATCCGTCGGCGACGGATCCTTACCAGGCCCCATAACAAAAAAACTCACCAATGCATATGTCGAACTGGTCGAGTTCGATTTCGTTGCACAGTACTTAAGGCACCTGACGGGATGAGCACGAAAGCTCCAAACGTCGCCTGAAGGTATACTCGAGGTATCAGTCCGGGGGGAACTGGTATTGGGTCACAACGATTCGAGGTAATTCGGTTACTTTTCACAACAACCCTCAAACGCGCAGCTGAGATTCATTGGACCGGACTCAGGTTATTAGCCGGTTTCATTGCCGTCGTAGGAGTGTGGGGCGCGGCATCGGCGTTATGGAGCCTTCCCGAGATCTTCGCGGGGGGTGAGGTTCGGAACTTTGTTTTTTTTGGCGACGGACGCCGGCTACCGCCAGTGGAAGCCATTGAACTGTTGAGGTCCGCCTACGTTGTCGACTTCGCCACGGTATTTATGTCGGCGATTCCATTCGTTTTAGTCAGCGTTCTTTTTCTGGCGATCGTGCGGGATCTGTACGCCTTCTCACGGTTGCGGGCGTTGCTCGCCGGTCTTTTTCTGGGGGCTTCGATGATCAGCGGTCTGCTGCTTGGGTTTACCGTGCTCAGGGTGAGCGCGTTTGCGTTTCAATCGACCGTTCTCAGCGCCGCGGAGCAGCAGTGGTTGGAAGGTGGTATCACGTTCTTGAACCAGATACATCTGATCTTTCTCGATGGCTGGTACTTTTTCGTTGGGCTTGGCTGGATATTCATGGGCCTCGCAGCCTCAGGCTGTGGTCACCGGAATCGAGCAATCGGCTTTATCGCGGTAACCGCGGGCGCCATGGTCCTCGGTGGCGTCATGGCCGCGTTCTGGCGACCTACCTATGGTGAGATGGTTCCGTTGCTCGTGGCGTCGCTCCAGAACAAGTCCATCGAAGGCGGTCTCGCACTCGGATTGGCGACATCGGGGCTTCTCGCCTGGTCCCTCTCGTTCGGCGCCAGCGATCAGGTGAACGTTTCCACGCCGTGACGCCCTCTGGTACGAGCCCATAACACCTTTATGCCTGCGCACAACAAATCATTTACGATACAGTCACCGTGGACGCGGCCATGACAGGTATTCACAGGGGGTTGGCGATGAGAGGTCTTGGAGCTGGAATTGCGGCCGCGTGTGTTGCCATGGTGGCAGGTTGCGGGGCCGAAGAGCAGGTAGCGGCTCCTGCCGTTGCGGAAGCGGGATCGATTATCCGGTTGGACCCCGCATTCGA
>JAPUJX010000198.1 GCA_027295975.1 Gammaproteobacteria bacterium | reverse complement strand
GTGCCATGGCGCAACTGGTCCGGCGGTGGCGTGGCAAATCCCGCGGGCCGCTTTGCGCCGTCTTCGGAAGCTGAGCTGATGGAATTCCTCAACTCCACCAGCGGTCCCATCCGACCGGTGGGCTCGGGCCATTCTTTCACTCCGCTGGTACCCACCGACGGCCACATCGTCGTGATCGATCAACTGGCCGGAATGCTCGATCATGACCCCGGAACGATGCGGGCAACGTTCGGCGCCGGCAGCCGGCTCGGAGATATGGGGGTGGTGCTGGAAGGAGCAGGGCAAGGCATGTTCAACCTGCCGGACATCGATCGTCAGACCCTTGCAGGCGCAACCGCAACCGCAACTCACGGGACGGGCATCGGCTTCACCTGTCTTTCCGGTTACGTGACGAACCTGAGGCTCGTCACGCCGAACGGCGAACTCATCGATGTGAGCGCCGATGAAAATCGGGACCTCTTCGATGCCGCGCGGGTGAGTCTCGGTTCCCTCGGGGTGATTACCCGGATGACGTTACAGAATCGCGGCAGTTATCGGCTCAAATCGAAAAGCTGGATCCAGCCTATTGAGGACGTACTCGATGGATTCGACGAGTCTGCGGCGAAACACCGGCATTTCGAGATGTTCCCGCTCACCCACTCGGATTACGCCATCACCCTGGCCATCGACGAGACTACCGATCCCATCAACAACCCGCCGCCCTCGCCGGAAGAGGATGCGGCTTTTGGCGAAGCCATGCGCGGTTGGACCGAGGTCCCTCCGCGGGAACGTTTGCCCCTTGTGAATGCGCTCGCGGAACAAATTGCCCCCAGCGAGGCGGTGGATGTGTCGTACAAAATTCTGAGCAATATTCGAAACAATCGCTTCAACGAGATGGAGTATTCCGTGCCCATCGAAGCCGGTGCCGAATGTCTGCGGGAGGTTTTGCATTTGATCATCGAGAAGGAAGTAGACGTTGTTTTCCCCCTCGAGTACCGCTACGTCAGTAGAGACGATACCTGGCTCGGTATGAGTTCGGGTGACGAAGACCACGCGGCGATCTCCATTCACCGCACGGCGGAGGAAGATTACCGGCCATACTTCGAGTTGATCGAGCCGATCTTCTGGAAATACGGCGGCAGACCACATTGGGGCAAAGTACATTCGCTGGGTGCCGAACAACTGAGCCGCCTCTATCCCCGTTTCAGAGACTTTCAGGAGATCCGTGAGGGTCTGGATCCGACGGGGCGTATGCTCAACGAACATTTACGCAACCTCTTCCTGAGCTGAGTGACCAACAGGGACGGGAGGAAACGGGGGGAACAATATGAAACGCCGCGAATTGCTCAAAGGGACGGCGGGTCTAGCCACTGCGGTGGGTAGCGGTTCTCTGCTCTGGTCGCCGTATGCGCCGGCGGCAGCGCATGATGCGTACTTTTCGGGCCTGAACGATCTGCTCAAACGGGAGGGTCCTGGTCGGCCGGTGATGTTGATCGATACCGAGCGCATGAATCACAACATCGATGTGCTCACTTCTTCGGTTGGACCGGAGAAGACCTATCGCGTGGTAGTGAAATCGCTGCCCTCGGTGGGGCTGTTGGAAAACGTTCTGCGGCGGGCGAAAACGCGTTCACTGATGGTGTTTCATCAACCCTTTTTGAATGCGATCGCAGATGCTTTTCCGAACGCCGATGCCCTGCTCGGTAAACCCATGCCGGTGCGGGCCGCGCGAACGTTTTATCGGAAGTTGGGGGAGACAACCTTCGATGCCGCGAACCAGGTGCAGTGGTTGATCGACTCCCGGGAAAGGCTGTTGCAATACCAGGCTCTCGCCAGGGAACTGGGTGTGAGGATGCGGGTTAATCTCGAGATCGATGTGGGATTACATCGAGGCGGGTTACCGGAACCGGCCGCCCTCGGCTCTGTACTGAAGGTGATTCAGGGGGACCCTGAACATTTGAGTTTCTCCGGATTCATGGGTTATGAGCCACATCTGACGGGGCAAAAAGCGTCTCTGGATCATCCGGCGGTACAGGACGTGCTCGGCGTCTACCGCGGGTTTCTCGACGGTGCGCGAACGGCTGGTGTCGAGGTGAATGGGCTGACTCTCAACGGCGCCGGCAGTCACACCCTCAGGATCTACGAACGTGACAAGACGATGAACGATCTGTCCGCGGGTTCGGGCGTGGTCATGCCCACCGATTTCGATACCTTCCATCTCAGCGACAATCTACCGGCATTGTTCATCGCCACTCCGGTGTTGAAACGTTACGACGGTAATCCATACCTGCCTGATGCACCCGACCTCATGCAGCGTTTGTATTATATTTATGGTGGTTATTGGAAAGCCCGGATGGTTTCACCCGCTGAGGTCGGCGAACCCATCTATCAGAGCACCAACCAGAGCCCTATCACGACCTCGCGCAAGGTCGATCTCCGGGTGGACGATTATGTGTTTCTGCGACCGACTCAGAGCGAATTCGTCATGTTGCAGTTTGGTGATCTTCTTGCGGTCAAAGGCGGTACGTTCACCGATCGCTGGCCGGTATTTCATCAGACGGGATAGTGACGGCCAATATTTGTCCCGGCCTTGGATTAGTTTGAAAAACGTTGGGTGAAGCTCGGATTGTTGATGACGCGCATCACAACTTGTGCCGCGGCTTGCGAGCATAATTCTCTCAAGAATTACCTGCTTGAGCCATGTTGCAACAACGACAAATTCTCCAGGACTGGACTCGAGTCACCGACTTCGATGTGGGTGACTCCGAACTTCGAACCTTCGAATACCACGTAGTAGCGGTTGCCGAAATCGGGCGGGTGACGCTGACCATCAAATGTCTGGATGAAGGTCTGAAAACCGTGCGTCTCGACCCTACCGATGTCTCCGCGGATGACCAGCAGGATTTTGCCGACATTGCCGCGCGCCGAGTCCGCCAGTTATACGTGCGGGGAATAATCTGATATGTGGCGCTGGATTCTGGGCGCTGTGTTGGTTCTCCTGCTGGGCAGGGAACTGCTCTTTTCGCCGGAACCCGAAGGCGCTCAGGTCCCGGTCACCGCTCAAGGGGAGCAATCGTCTCAAGGGGAGCAGTCGTCGCGAAAAAGCTCCGTCGCCCGGCGCATGCAACCGCGACTCGATACCAACGAAATACTGGCCAAGTTGCACCGTGTCCGCACCGCTTTGTATCAATACAACACCATGACCGAAGAGGTTCCTGAAGGGTTCGACGAGGTCATCGATGCCGGTTATCTGGTGGCGGCGGACGTTACCGATCCCTGGGGGAGGCGTTTTGCGTTCCGCAAGGAGAAGAAGGCGGACAATGGATTCTACGAAGAATACGTTCTGTACGTGTACTCCCGCGGACCGGATGGAATTGCCGACAACGTCGACGACGTATACCTCCTGTGAATGTTGCCCTCTTATAGGAGCTTGCAAGTAGGAGCCTCGCGAATCCCTATTGAAATGAGCTGACTGCATCCAAGGCGATAAACCCTGTGGAGTATGCCTGGGGAAAGGCTGTTCCATACATCTTTACAATTAAGTTCAGAGTGGTTTCGCCTTTCGGTACGGCTAAGTTCGCTGTCAGATAATTCCAATCCCATACTAATGTTGAACTTGTTTGATGAGGCGCGTTTGTTTTCTCTCCCAATAAATACACGGTGCCATCGGATTTCTTCATCCTTAAGAAAAACCGGACCTCAATCGGAGTCAAGCCGGTAAAGGAAGCCCTGTCACATACGGCCGCGCTAATTCCCTTTATGTCTTGCCAGTTGGTATCGCCGGATAAGTCTGGTGATATCAAGTCGACGCGCCACTTTTTGCTGCTCGATTGTGGTATGCCGGGTCCCATGGGAAACATAATCGAGCCCTTGTTGTCGCCGAGGGGATCTAACATGGGTCGGCTCGAGAAATCCGTGTTATCTAACCAAAAAGGCGGGAAGTTCCAAATGCTGATTTTATTGTTGGTATCTCCATCATAAAGCCCGTCCATCGTCCAGCCCTGAATCGAACCCTGATTGAAGCTGATATCGCCGGGCCCGGGATAAAATCGCAATTGCTCGCGCCATTTGTCGAGCACGGTATATCCGCTCAATGCCAACGCTAACGCCAACCCGCCCAGTTGCCAGTATTTCCATCTGACCTCGCTGTTCCCGGCCATTGTTTTATCCCCTCATCTCGACACTCCATCGCCGCTCGAAGCTTCCGTCCGTCAACGTACCGTCCCTGAACTCGGAGAATAGAAGATATATACTCACCTGTCGCTCTCGCGCCAGGGTAATTCGTTGTTGAGATTCTGCTTCCAGCGAAGTAAATAGAACACCCCGCTGCCAGTTGTTGAATACGCCCATGAGTCGCTCATCGATCAACACCCGCCTGTCGATCATGATGTTCCTGCAGTTTTTTATCTGGGGTGCCTGGTACGTCACCATCGGAAACTATATGACCGCCGAAGGCATGGCGGATTTGACTCATTGGCCGTACACGGTAAATCCCATCGCTGCGATCATCGCGCCGTTTTTCCTCGGGCTTGTGGCGGACCGTTTTTTCGCGACGGAAAAAGTGCTGGGTGTCCTGCACATACTTGGCGGCGCCATCATGTTTCTAACCCCGTCGATGACGGGTAATCCAACCCTGTTCATCCTCATGCTGCTGCTCTACAACCTGTGTTACATGCCTACCCTGGGTCTGGCGAACGCGCTTGCTTTCGCCAATATCGAGGACCAGGAAAAGCAGTTTCCACGCATTCGCGTATTCGGCACCCTCGGCTGGATCGCGGCCGGCCTTTTTGTTTCGTTTGCCCTGGCCGGGTTCACCCCGGAGGGTACCCTGCCGGATGTTACCCCCCTTCCGCTATATACGACGGCCACGGCCTCGGTGCTGCTCGGCGTGTACAGCTTCAGCCTTCCCCATACGCCTCCGCCTGCTGCTGGCAAGGTTCTATCTGCTCGGGACATCCTGGGTGTCGATGCTTTCAAACGGCTGCAGAGTCGGCCCTTCATCGTCTTCCTTTCGAGTTCGTTTCTGATCTGCATCCCGCTCGCCGCCTACTACAATTTCGCGCCGATTTTCGTCAATGCCGCGGATATCTCCAACCCAGCCGCTACGCTGAGCCTGGGCCAGGTGAGCGAAGCGCTGTTCATGCTGCTGATGCCGCTGTTTTTCGTTCGCCTTGGGGTCAAGTGGATGCTGGTTGTGGGAATGGGCGCATGGGTTCTGCGTTATGCTTTTTTCGCGCTGGCAGCGCCGACGGGCATCTTCTGGATGATTATGGCCGGTATTGTGCTGCACGGGATCTGTTACGATTTTTTCTTCGTCACCGGTCAGATATATGTGGACAAGAAATCGAGTGCCGACATCCGAGGTCAGGCACAGGGTATGTTTGTCCTGGTCACCTACGGACTCGGAATGTTTATCGGCGCGCAGATTGCGGGAAACGTCTTTAATGGTTTCCTTGGGGAATCTGAGGCGCTCACACCGGACCAGTGGCAATCTTTCTGGTGGCTTCCGGCGGCGTTTGCTGCAGCCATCGGGGTCTTTTTTGCCGCGACTTTCAGGGATGAAGATGATCGCCTCGGCGGTGAGCGAGTGAGTAGGTGATGGATCGGCGAAATTTCCTGAAAACATCCGTCTTCGGGGCGGCAGGTTTGAGTCTTTTGCCCGGTGCGGGTGGGGCTCGAGGCTCAGCCGGTAAGAATCCCCTGTTCCGCATCTCGCTGGCCCAGTGGTCGCTTCACAAAACGCTGTTTGCGGGTGAAATGAACAACCTCGAGTTTCCGGTGATATCCCGCAATACCTTCGGGATCGACGCGGTTGAATACGTGAATACGTTCATGCGGGAAAAGTCCCGTGATCCAGGTTACATCACGGAGCTCAAGAACGTCTGCGCCGGCGAGGGTGTCAGGAGCGTCCTCATCATGTGTGATGGTGAAGGTAAAATCGGTGACCCCGATGAAGCTGCGCGCATCGCGTCGGTCGAGAATCATTACCGCTGGGTAGATATTGCGGCGGAGCTGGGATGTCACTCCATCCGGGTCAACGCCTCCAGTGAAGGGGACTGGAATACCCAGCGTGATCTCGCCGCGGACGGCCTGCGCCGCCTGAGCGAATTTGCCGGGGGAGTTGGCATCAACGTGATCGTGGAGAACCATGGGGGCATCTCATCAAACGGCTCGTGGCTGGCAGAGGTGATACGAACCGTCGATCTTCCCCGTTGCGGCACGCTCCCCGATTTTGGCAATTTTTACATGGGTAAAAAAGAAGGCTGGTACGACATCTACCAGGGCGTCGAAGAGCTCATGCCTTTCGCCAGAGGGGTGAGTGCCAAAACTCACAACTTTGATGAGTCGGGAAACGAACGTGACAAGGATTACCTGCGCCTGCTGCGTATTGTTCTGGATGCCGGATACCGCGATTATGTGGGCGTTGAATACGAGGGTGTCGAGGTGTCCGAAGCCGAAGGCATCGTGTTGACCCGGATGCTCCTGGAACGCTGCAGAGAGACGTTGACTCGGGAATACCCATAACCAATGAACAAATACCCCCTCTTGTTTCTCTTCGTCCTTCTGTTGGGCCCTCAACCTTCAACAGCACAACAGCAGATAAACAACCCTGGCGGGGCCGGGGCCGAGTGGACGTCTCTGTTCGATGGCAAATCGTTTGAACACTGGCGGGGTTACGCGCGGGAAAAAATGCCCTCGGGCTGGACGATTGACGATGGCGCGATGTGTGCTTGTGAGCCGGGCCCCGGCATGGATATCGTTTCCCGCGCTACCTACACGAATTTTGAGTTCGAAGTCTCCTGGAAGGTCGACGAAGGCAGCAACAGCGGCATCATGTGGCATGTGGACGAAAGCCAGGGGGCTTATCCCTGGATGACGGGACCCGAGTACCAGATTCTGGATGACAACGCGTTTGCTGGTGGTGCGCTTGGCGTCAACAGCGCGGGGTCTAATTATGACGTTCAAGCACCCACCGAAGATGCGTCGACCAATGCCGGAGACTGGCAGACGGCCCGCATCGTGGTAGCCGGCAACCAGGTTGAACACTGGCTCAACGACATCAGGATACTCCAGTACCGCAAAGGCAGCGAAGACTGGAAAGCGCGCGTTGCCGGTTCGAAATGGGCAAACATGGCGTCTTATGGGTCGACGACAACGGGCCACATCTCTTTTCAGGGAGACCACGGAGTCGTCTGGTTCAGAAATCCACGCATCCGGCGGTTGCGCTGACCCCTTTTATTATTACCTATTATAAGTACCTATGCCGCGGCGAAATTTTTGATGACCTTTTCGAACTTGTCCTGTGCCTTCTCGATCAACTTGGGCAGATGATAGGTCGGGAACAGGTCTTCACAGGCGTCGTAGTCCCTTAACAATAACTTTGCCAGATTCGCCTTATGCACCTCGGTGGTGCCGTCCATGATTCCCATCTGAGGTGCGGCCATCCACATTTCACCCAGCGGCGTTTCGTTGGACATACCCAGAGCACCGTGCAGGTGGATCGCGCGATAGATGATGTCGTGATTCACCTTGGCCGCGCTGATTTTGATAGAGGCGATCTCCATGCGAACTTCCCGCGTGTACGCTTTTGTTTTGTCGATCAACCAGGCGGTGTACAACACATGCAGGCGGAACTGCTTGAGCTGAATATATGAATCGGCAATGTCCTGTTGAACCATCTGGAGATTGGACAACAATTCGCCCTTGGCTTTGCGGCTGAGCGCGCGTTCGCACATCATGTCCAACGCCTTGGTACACACCCCGACCGCTCGCATCGCATGGTGCACCCGCCCGCCGCTCAAGCGCGTTTGCGAACCGACAAAACCATTACCTTCTTCGCCGAGGAGGGCTTGTCGCGGCACGCGCACGTTGTCGTAGCGAATGTACGCGTGGCCGCCGCCGGTGAGCTTGTAGTTCTCCCTGAGCGGCGTACCCAGCGTATGAACGTTACGAACGATCTCGACCCCGGGGGTATCCCGATCCACGATGAACATACTCGCTCGCTCCAGCAGCGGCTTATCCGGCGCCGTCACGGCCATGACGATCAGGAAATCGGCATCGGCACCGTTGGAGGTAAACCACTTCTCACCATTGATGACCCATTCATCACCATCCCGTTTGGCAGAACAGATGAATTCGCCCGGTTCCCCCGCGTGGGGCTCCGTCATGGAATAAGCCGAATGTTTCTCACCGGACAACAGCGGCTGCAGGTACTTTTCCTTCTGCTCGTCGGTACCGTTGTGGGCAATCAATTCCATATTGCCCGTGTCCGGGGCCTGACAACCGAAAATAGTCGGTCCCATTCGAGTACGGCCCAACTTTTCGTTCAGCAAACAGAGTTTTACCTGCCCGAGACCAGGACCACCCAGGTCTGGACCCAGGTGAAACCCCCATAACCCCTGATCTCTGACTTGTTGTTTCAAATCGTCAATGAAAACTCGAATCGCCTGCCATCCTTCGCTGCTGATTCGCTCCCCGTCTTTTGATCTGCCTATGCTGAGGAAACTATCCAGGGGTTCGATCTCTTCGCTGGTAAATTTTTCGACCCAGTCGACCTGTTTCTGAAATTCCGGTTCGACGTCAAAATCAATCGTCATCTCTCTATCTCCCTCATAACCCAGACCTTGATTTACATCTCCTTTCTAATCAACCTTAAGCCAACCGACCAGAAGAAGCGACAATTGGAACGTCCCTTTCATGCTTACAAGGGTGACGGACCCTATGTTTTTGTGAGTTATTCCCACAAGGATGTGTCCGCCGTCCACCCGGAACTGACCTGGCTGAGGGATTGTGGATTTAATGTCTGGTATGACGAAGGCATCGAGGCGGGCGCGGAGTGGAGCGAGGAGCTGGCGAGCCGCATTGAGGCGGCAAAGTTATTCCTGTATTTCGTCACCCCTGAGTCTGCAGGGTCCCACAACTGTCGCAATGAAGTGAACTTTGCGTTGGGGAACGACATTCCCACGCTCGCCGTCCACCTGAGGAAAACCGATCTGCCCGGGGGGTTGTCGCTGAGTTTGTCGGCTCACCAGGCGATTCTGAAACACGCGATACCAGATCGGGAGTATCGCGAGAAATTGCAGAATCGAATTGCCGCCTACCTGGAACAGAACGTTGTAAAGGCCCCCACAAGGGTAAATCGGGGGGCGCTCTGGAGTGTCGTCGCCACGGTGGCGGTTCTGGGAACAGGAATTCTTCTCTTCGGTCAATATCTGAGAGGAGGGTCTGTAAGTGAAAAAGAATTCGCCTGGCCAGATGCTTTTTCCATCGTTGTTTTTCCCTTCGAACAGACTACCGCCGACCAGCAAATCGAAGCCATTTCTCGAGGACTATTCGATGTTGTCGTGCAGCAGCTCACGCAAAGACGATCCTGTGCACTTCCACCAGTTTGTCAAACCCTGAAAGTTTCCCGAAGCGATCCAAGCCTGGGTATTAGTGAAATTGCCCCTGAGCGTAACGTCAACTACGTCCTCCAGGGCAACATCCAGCGAGACGGTGGAGTCGTGCAGATTCGCACACAGCTCCTGCGTACGGATAATTCAAGCGTCTGGTCGAAAACCTATACGCGCACCCTCGACGACGCCGACGTATTTACCCTGCAGTCCGAAGTGGCCAATTCCGTTGCCGAGCTGACCGCGGTGTGGCTGGGTTTCGATTTACTCAAGTTACATGCGTCGCAACACCCCGCCCTCGCCTCGGCGAAACCTCTCGCTCGGGAAAATTTTCTCAAGGCTCGGGAACAGGCCCTTCTCGCAAATACCGGTGAAGGCGGTGATGATCGAATTCTGCTGCGAACTTATCTGGAGAAGTCCATCGAAGCGGATCCGGAATTTGCCCTCGCATACCTGCACCTTGCAGAGGCATACACCTATCGTTATGGCGCAATGTCTCTCACCGAGGCAACAACCGGAGCGCTCGCCTATCTTGAAAAGGCTTTCGAGCTCAATCCCACCGACCCGCAAAATCTGCTGCTGGCGGGTCAGGTCCACCTGTTGATGACCCTGGACTACCAGAAAGCAGACGCGCTGCTTCGCCAGGGCATGGAACAATATCCCGACTTTGGATGGTTTCCCGCCGAGTTGGCCATGATCGCCCTGCGAGAGGGCAGGACGCCCGCCGCGCTGAAATTGATGGCAACAGCGGAAAAGATCCCCTTCAGCTCCGAACAGGCAAATTTTCAATATAACTATGCATGGCTGCTTTTGTTGAGCGGGCACTACGAACTCTCGTTGAGTGAATCTGCCCTCGGATTGGA